>JAOXRV010000234.1 GCA_025800435.1 Cellvibrionaceae bacterium
GTTTAAAGACGGTGGCTGAATACGTCGAAGACGAAGACATCGCCAATGCCCTGCGGGATTTAGGCGTGGACTATTTGCAGGGCTATGCCATCGCCCACCCCCAGCCCCTTTAAAATAATGCGGCGAAGCCACTAAGCCTAAGCCTAAACCTGCGCCAATAACCGCTGGTATTGCTCGGGCTTTAAGCGCGGCCCAAACTGCCCCACCAAGGTGCCTGCGGCCAAGCTCGCCAAGCGCCCGGCGCGGGCGTAATCCCAATCTTGGCTTAGGCCGTACAAGAAGGCTCCGGCAAATAAATCGCCAGCGCCATTGGTGTCGATAGCGTCGACCTTGTGGGCTTCAATATGGTGTTGCTGCTGGCCGTCAAATACCAGCGCGCCCTTGGCGCCCAAGGTAATGGCGTAGCATTTGGCGTACTGGCCCATGGCCTCGCTCGCCTGCTCTAGGGTGTCGCTGCCGGTAAAGTGCAGGGCCTCGGCTTCATTGCAAAACAGCAAATCCATTTTTTCGCCAATCATTTCCAGCAGGCCATCTTTAAAGAACTCAACCATCGCCGGGTCGGATAGGCTCAGGGAGGTTTTTACACCGGCTTGTTCCGCGCGCTGGCGCAGTTCAATAGCGGCGGCGCGGCCGCTGTCGGAGCTAACCTGATAGCCCTCAATATAGATCCACTGGGATTGGCCAATGGCCTCGCCATCCAGCTCCGCCGGGGAGACCTGGGCGCTGGCGCCCAAAAAGGTGTTCATGGAGCGCTCGGCATCGGGGGTGATCATCACCAAGCACTTGCCGCTAATGCCCTCATTGCTGGTGATATTGGCGGGGAAGCCGACCCCGGCTTGGCGCATATTGTCGACAAAAAACTGGCCGGTATCGTCATTGGCAACCTTGCAGGAATAGAAGCTTTTGGCACCAAAATAGTTGGCGGCGATAATCGTGTTTGCGCCGGAACCACCGCAGGCCCGTTTGGAGGCAATCAGGTGATCGCCAAGGTGATCCATCAATTCGTGCTGGCGGGTCTCATCGACTAGGGTCATCAGGCCTTTATCGACCCCAAACTGTTGCAGGTCGCTATCGCTGACTTCGATTTCGGTATCGACCAGGGCTGCCCCCAGTCCGTAAATATGGTAATTGCTCATGTGTGGCCTTAGCGTGCTTGGTCAAAGGGCGCTATTATGCGCATTAAGCGCGCGGGGATAAAGCTGGGGTTAATGCCAGCTGGGATATCCTGCAGTATTTAGGTAGTTTTCAGTAAGGATTTAGCATCAGGCATGGCTCGCAAGGCGTCTAAAACACCCAAAAAACCCATAATCAAACGCTGGTGGTTTAAGTTGGGGCTGCTGTTGCTGGCCATTGCTGCAGGGGTTTTGTTTTTTCTCGATCTCACCATTCGCGATAAGTTCGATGGCAAAAAGTGGGCCCTGCCGGCCAAGGTCTACGCGCGCCCGCTGGAGCTCTATATCGGCCAGCAGCTGGCCCCCAAGGATCTGGAATACGAACTTAAGCAACTGGGCTACCGTTTTGTCGGCCGCCTGGCCAAGCCTGGCGATGTGGTGCGGCTGGGGGACAACTGGCAAATTTACAGCCGTGGCTTTGTGTTTTGGGATGGCGACGAGCCAGCCCGGCGCTTACGCCTGAGCTTCGACGGCCAGCAGATTACCGAGCTGAGCAGCAGTAAAAACAGCGATCTGCCCCTGGCCCGACTCGAACCCCAGGAGATTGCCGGTATCTACCCCAGTCATAAAGAAGACCGCGAGCTGGTGCGCCTTATCGATGTGCCGCCGCTGTTGGGCGAGGCGCTGATAGTGGTCGAAGACCGCAACTTTGCCCACCACTGGGGTGTTTCCCCGCGTGGTATTGCCCGGGCTGCTGTGGCCAATATCAAGGCCGGCAGCACGGTGCAGGGGGGCAGTACCTTAACCCAGCAGCTGATTAAAAACTTCTACCTAAACCACGAGCGCAGCCTGCGCCGCAAGGCCCAAGAAGCGGTGATGGCAGTACTGCTGGAGCTGCGCTACAGCAAATCAGAAATTCTGGAAACCTATATTAACGAGGTCTACCTGGGGCAGGATGGCCAGCGCGGTGTACACGGCTTTGGCCTGGCCGCACGCCACTATTTTGGTCAGCCCCTACAGGAGTTAAAGCTGGAGCAGCTGGCCCTGTTGGTGGGTTTGGTTAAAGGGGCCAGCTATTACAACCCCTGGCGCCAGCCGGCCCGGGCCAAGGCGCGGCGCAATCTGGTGTTAAAGACCATGCTCGAACAGCAGCTGATCAGCGAGGCTGAATACCGCCGCGCCAGTGCCACCAAGCTCGGCGTGGTCAGCCGTTCCAAACGCCAAAGCCAGCGCTACCCGGCTTTTGTGCAGCTGGTTAAACAACAGCTTAAGCGCGACTATCAAGAGCAAGATTTACGCAGCGAGGGCCTGCGTATTTTTACCAGCTTGTCACCCTCGGCCCAGGCCCAGGCTGAGACCAGCCTCAAGCGCCGCCTGGCCAGTTTAGAGCGCGACCGCAGTTTAAAGAAAAACAGCTTGCAGGGGGCGGTGGTACTCACTTCGGTGGGCTCGGCCGAGGTGCTGGCTTTA
>JAOXRV010000236.1 GCA_025800435.1 Cellvibrionaceae bacterium
TCGCGGGATAAATGGGGCAGCCCGATCAGTGTGATGATGGCCATTATCAAGCAGGAATCGGCCTTTTATAGTGATGCCAGGCCGCCCCGTCGCAAAATTTTATGGGTAATACCCGGCCCACGTAAAAGCAGCGCCTACGGCTACCCCCAGGCCAAAGACGGCACCTGGGATTGGTATAAAAAATCCACCGGTCGCTGGGGCCCGGACCGGGATGACTTTGGCGATGCCATCGATTTTGTCGGTTGGTATAACCAGCAGAGTGCCAAGCGCAACGGCATTAAAAAAACAGATGCCTATAATCTGTATTTAGCCTACCATGAGGGCCACGGCGGTTTTAGCCGGGGCAGCTATAAGAAAAAGGGCTGGCTTAAAAAAGTTGCGCGCAAGGTTTCCAAACAGGCGGCCAGTTATCGCAGCCAGCTCAAAGGCTGCGAGGCGCGTTTACAGGCTGGCAGTGGCTGGTGGATATTTTAGTTGGGGCAGTTTACTAGGGGCAGGGCATGAGTGCTGATCAAGAATCGATCGTTTATGGCTGTATCAAAGATGCGGTGGATTTAATGGGCGATAGCGAGCGCCGCCGGGTTAATCGCTCGGCCATGTTGGCGCTGCCCTCGGCGGATCAATGGCCGTTTTTAAGCCAGGAGATGTTCGCCATTCCGCGGGTTGAAACCAGTGCCGCCGGTTACCAGACCGAGGTGATGCACTTCGGCGCCTCCTATCAAGCCATCGAATACGAGTGGCAGCAGTGGTTAAAAGCCTTTGAGCAACTGCTGTCAAAAATGTATTGGGTGAGTGCCACTGTGCACTTAGAGACGGAATTATCCGGCAGCCATATGTTTACCTGGGATTGCAACGAGGCTTTTCACAGCCCCGGCAGCGGCAATATGCGGGTCAGCTGCCAATGGAGCCATGAATCCGGCCTCTAGGGGCTAAAATGGGTCTTCGATCCTGTAAACAACGAACTGAAGCTCTTGTAGTTAAGGGTTCCAGCCATGTCATTATCTGCCGGCACAACCTTAGACCTCACCTCGCTGTAGAGCCTTGTGGTGGAGAAGGGGTTCTGGGGGCTTGGGAGCCAGGGATGGCGGACGAGAGCCCCATGGAGGGGTTTATGCGTCCCCCAGAACCCCTTCTCCACCACAAGGCTCGGGGTCGAAGCTACTTCCCTAGGCGTTACGCCGCTCATCCCGCGCCGTGAGGTACACGGTAATCAAGCCGGCTAAGATCACCACCGCAATGCCAAATAAGGCGGTTTGGTCGGGGATATGGCCCCAGATCAGCCAGCCCAAGATCCCCGCGTTTACCACCGAGAAATAGCCAATAGGCGAGATCACGCTGGCTTTGGCATAGCTGTAGGCCTTGGTATAGAGCCACATGGCGGCAAAAATCGACAGACTGTTGTAGATCAAATAGGGCCAGGCCTGCAGTGGGATAGGTTGCCAGAACCACAGGGCGATGGGCAGGCTTAGTAGCAGCGAGATTAAATGGTAGTAAAACAGTATTTTATTGCCGCTGTCGGTGGCCGATAGCAGGCGGGTGCTGAGCATCGATAGCGCCAGGGTAAGGCCAGAGCCCAGGCCGATTAAATGCCAGATGCTGGGTGAGCTTGAGGGCCGTAAAATAATGGCGATACCGACAAAACCAAGCACAATTGGCAACCAGCGGCTAGCGGGAATTTTGGCCCGCAGCCACAGCCAGGCAAGCGGTGCCACAAACAGTGGCGCCGAGTGGCGCAGCAGCGAGGCATCGACCAGTGGCACATGGTCTAGCGCCAAGTAAAAACAGTAGAAGCCCAAAAACCCGGCCAGGCTGCGGATTATATGCCGGCCCCAGTAATCACTGGCCAATTCTGCCTTGCTTTGGCGCAGGGCCCAAGGTGCCAGTACCGCCAGGCCGATGATAAACTGAATAAGTACGATACTGGTGACCGGTACCATGCTGGCGACATGTTTACTGGCGGCCGAGGCGGTTGCGCCGACGATGGTGGTGGCAAATGCAAAACCTATCCCCATCAGCGGGCGATTGATGCTCGGCATGGCTGTTTCGTCTGTTGTTTTTATTGTGCTAATGTCAGCGGCTCCCCTGTAAGCCACAAGTGTAACAAATAACAATTATTAGGCCTGCGGCCTTTGCTGCCATTACTGGGTTAATTTTTACGTAAATAACGAAGGGCCCCTATGAGTGAATTAGGTTTTTTAGTTGTGCTGCCATCGCTGTTGGCTATCGCCTTGGCGATTTGGACTCGCCAGGTACTGCTATCGCTGGCGGCGGGTATCTGGTTGGGGGCGGTGCTATTGTTGCAAAACCCTTTTGCGGCCATCGCCAATACCATCGAGCGAGTGGTGGCCGTACTGGGCTCGGCCGGTGATGCCCGGGTAATTTTATTTACCCTCTGTGTGGGCGGCCTGATTGGCTTGCTTGAGGCCAACGGTGGGGTGCGCGCTTTTATAAACTGGCTGGAGCATAAACGTTGGGCCCAATCGCCGCGTCAGGCCCAGTGGCTGGCCTGGATTTTGGGTATCGTTATATTTATCGAGAGCAATATCACCATCTTGGTGGCCGGTACCACCAGCAAACCATTGTTTGACCGCTTTAAACTGTCGCGTCAAAAGCTGGCCTATCTTATCGATTCCACCTCCGCCCCCATTTGTATTTTGATTCCTTTTAATGCCTGGGGGGCTTTTAATTTGGGCCTGTTGTCCGGTGCTGGTTTAGAGCAGCCACTAACGGTTTTTATGGAGGCGATATTGCTAAATTTTTACGCCTTATTCGCCGTGGCGCTGGCTGGCCTGAGCATTGCCTTTGACTGGAACTGGGGGCCAATGGCCAAGGCCGAAGCCGCCGCCGGTGAGCTGCCTTTGCTTGAACTGGCCAGTGCCGACAACGGCCGTCCAGCAGCGGCCGTCAAGCCCTGGGCCATGTTGCTACCGATTGTGGTGTTGGTATTGGCCATGCCCGTCGGACTGTTGATTACTGGTGATGGCCAGTTGTTGGCGGGCTCGGGCTCGACCAGTGTGCTGTGGGCGGTACTATTGGCCAGCCTGGTGGCCGCACTGTTTATGCGCCGCGCCGATAAGCTTAAGATTGGCGAGGCCTATTGGCGCGGTGCGGGTAAAATGTTGCCAATTGCCCTGGTGCTGATGCTGGCTTTGGCACTGGGGGCAGTGTCTAGAGAGTTGCAAGCCGGCGAATATATCGCGGGTTTGCTTAAGGCCAATCTGGCCCAGGCCTTGATTTTGCCGGCGGTATTTTTACTGGCCGCAGCGGTAGCCTTTGCCATCGGTTCCAGTTGGGGCACCTTTGCCTTGATGATTCCGATAGCCGTGGCCATGTCCGGCCAAGTGGAACTGGCACCGGCGGCGCTGGTGGCGGCGGTGTTATCGGGCGGTGTGTTTGGCGATCATGCCTCACCCATTAGCGATACCACCGTAATTGCCTCCATGGCGGCCGAGGTCGATCATATTGACCATGTGCGCACCCAGTTGCCCTATGCATTGGTGGCCGGGCTGGCGGCACTTATTGGTTTTTTTGTGTTGGGTTTGGTTTATTAAGAGGTACCCTAGCGCCCGGCTTCGGCGGCGGCCAGGCTGGCGTCTTCGCAAATGGCCTGCATGCTGCGGCCGAACTCAGGCTTTAGCGGCTGTTGGGTTTGGAAGTGGATTGCGGGGGCGGCTAGCAGAGGCTGTAAATCGGCCAGGGTCTCGGTGCCTTCCAGTTCGATAATGGTTTGGATGCAGGCCTGTACTTCTTCCCAGCTCATGGCCTCTTCACGGCTGCGCATAATCCGCGGGTGACGGGTGTAGCCGCACTCTTCTTTAACCAACAGTTCTTCGTAGAGCTTTTCGCCGGCGCGCAGGCCTGTGTACTGGATTTCTATATCGCCGTCGGGGTTTTCCTCAGTTTTTAACTGCAGCCCAGACAGTAAAACCATTTCCTTGGCCAGCTCAGAAATTTTTACCGGCTCGCCCATATCCAGCACAAACACATCGCCACCAGAGCCCATGGCGCCGGCCTGAATGACCAGTTGCACCGCCTCGCTGGTGACCATAAAGTAGCGGGTGATATCCGGATGGGTAACGGTAATGGGGCCGCCTTTTGCGATCTGCGCTTTAAAGCGGGGCACCACCGAGCCAGAGGAGCCGAGCACATTGCCAAAGCGCACCATGCAAAAACGGGTGTTGTCTTGCTGTCGGTCTAATGCCTGCAGGATAAGCTCGGCAATGCGCTTTGAGGCGCCCATAATATTGGTTGGGCGCACGGCTTTATCCGAGGAGATCAACACAAAGGTATTCACATTGGCCTTTACTGCAGCCATGGCCGTATGCCAGGTTGAAAGCACATTGTTGCGCAGGCCCTCGACCATGTTTTCCTCGACCAAGGGCACGTGTTTATAGGCGGCGGCGTGGTACACCGTATCAACCTGGTATTGTTTGAAGATGCGTCGCAGTACCGAAGGGTCAGCCGCCGAGCCGAGAATGTATTTAAGTTCAATGGTGCTGCCATTGCTGCCCTTATAAGGCTGCAGCGCCTCGTCCACTTGGTAGAGGCTAAATTCATTGAACTCCAGCATCAGCAGGATACGCGGTTTTAACAGCGCGATCTGCTGGCATAGCTCGGTGCCGATTGAGCCGCCGGCGCCGGTGACCAGTACCACTTTGCCTTTAATATTGGCGGACATAAACTTTTGATCGGGTACGCTGGGGTCGCGGCCGAGTAGGTCTTCGATTTCGATATCTTTAATTTGGTTGAGATTGGCCTGGCCCGATAGAATCTCGGACATATTGGGCACGGTCTGAATTTTTACCCCCATGGCCTCTAGCTTTTGCACCACCTTGTGGCGACGGCCGCGGGGGGTTCGGCCCAGGGCCAGCAGCACCACATCGGTATCAAAGCGTTCTACCAGGCTGGGCAGGTCTTCGGGTGGGTATACATTAAGTGCGCGCACTGAGCTTTTGTGCAGGTTGCGGTTGTCGTCGATAAAAGCGACCGGTTGGTAGTCGGGCGAGTGTTGCAACGCCGCCGCCAGTTGGCTACCGCTGATACCGGCGCCGTAGATAATAACTTTCTCGCCTTGCAGTACATCGCTCATTTGCACGAAGTTGCGAATCAGCAGCCGCGGTAGGCCTACAAACAGCAGCGCCGCAAAGGTATAAATAAGGGGCACCGCCCGGGGCATAAAGCTGTCGATAAAGAAGCTACTGGCGATTAGTGCCACGGCCGAGATAATGATACCGACTACAACCGTATAGAGGGCCTGATAGGTCATATAGCGCAGCACTGCCCGATAAAGACCCAGGCGAATAAAAAAAGCGACCGATAAAACCGTGGTGAGGGCGTAGGTGAAGAAGTCTTCGCGCGCGCTAAATTCATAATCTGCGCCCAGGCGAATATAGTAGGCCAGGTAGAGGGCCGCAGTGATGGCTA
>JAOXRV010000237.1 GCA_025800435.1 Cellvibrionaceae bacterium
ACGCTGCCTAGCGGCCCGCCCCATTGCGGCCCGGCGTTCGGGATCTCCTGCCAAATCGACAATAGCGGCGGCCAATTGTTCCGGTTCGCGCGGCTCAACCAATAGGCCAGTATTGCCGTGATCGACCAAAAACGGCAAGCCACCAACATTGGTGGTAACCAAAGGCACCCCACAGGCCATGGTTTCCAGCGCGGTGATACTGGTGGCTTCCATCAACGATGGCAATACCGAGATATCCGCCGCCCGGTAAACCTGGGGCATTTCGTGGTTGGCCACACCGCCAAGAAAGGTGGTGTGTTCAAGCATGCCGTGTTGGGCGAGAATTTTTTCGACCTTATCGCGCTCATCGCCCTGACCGGCAATGACCAGCTGTAGTGGCTGATCTTTTAGAAACTTAGCGGCCTCGGCAAAGTACATAACGCCGTTTTTCTCCACCAGGCGCCTGGCCATTAACACCACCACCCTGCCCTCAGGTATTTGCCACTGCTCGCGCATCGATGGACCCTCGGGGTGGAATTTTTGATCATCCACACCGTTGGAAATAAACTGACACGGCTTTTGGTAACCGACCGTGCGCGCGGCCTCGACCAACTCATCGCTGGGCGCGAGCAGATAATCGGATAAATTAATCCGCGCCAAGGTGCGGCGCAGCTTAGATTTACTTTTGCTCAAACGCTGCAAAAAGCCGGAGGTATGGTTGGTAAACACCACCGGCAAGCCCATCCGGGCTGCCGCCCACAGGGGGCGCAAGCCATGTACGTGAACGATGTCGGGCTTAAAGCTTAGGTGTTTTTTTACCCAGTGGCGCAAATGCCAATCGTAGAACGGCAAGCCCCGAGCCAGGCGAGGTCGATACACCTCCATGCCATCCATTTGCTCGTGCTCTGGGTAATCGTGCACCGGCGCCACCACACAGACCTCGTGCCCCGCTGCGGTGAGGGCGCGACCCAGCTCGTACACATGGCTGCCAACCCCACCCAATGCCGGTGGAAACTCACTGGTGAACATCAAAATCTTCATGCCATTCCTCAATTTACACATTGCTCAGAGGGATAAATACAAGCGCCAAAGCTTAAGGTAGCGCTGAATAAATCGACGACGCTCAGGCCTTGCAGCTGTACGCTTTAGGATCCCGCTGAGCATCGCCGATTTATGCAGCGGTACCTTAACATAAGAGCTATTGCCGAACCATCGCCCCAGGGCACTGGCGATTGGGATACATTATGCGTAGACTGCCCATTTTTATTGAGGAAGAACTCGGCGATGGCAAAAGCTCTTACAGTATTCGGCACCCGCCCCGAAGCGATTAAGATGGCACCGGTCGTTAAAGCCCTTGCCGACAGCGCCTCGCTGCAAGTCGAGGTGTGCATCAGCGGCCAGCACCCGGCCATGATCCAGCCCGCCCTTACCCTGTTTTCTATTAACACCGACTACCAGCTAGAGGTGATGGAGAGCGGCCAATCCCTAGCGCGCTTATTCTCTAAGCTGGTCTCTGGTATTGGCGAAGTTTTGAGCGAGAGCAAACCAGACGTGGTACTGGTGCATGGCGATACCGCAACCACCTTAGCCGCCTCCCTGGCAGCCTATTTTGAACGTATCCCGGTGGC
Source organism: Cellvibrionaceae bacterium (assembly GCA_025800435.1). Classification (GTDB taxonomy): domain Bacteria; phylum Pseudomonadota; class Gammaproteobacteria; order Pseudomonadales; family Cellvibrionaceae; genus Pseudoteredinibacter. Next base: position 1,608 of record JAOXRV010000237.1, read on the forward strand.
CCATGTCGAGGCCGGGCTGCGCACCCACAATATCTACTCGCCCTGGCCAGAGGAGGCCAACCGCCGCCTTACCGGGGGCGTCGCCCGCTGGCACTTTGCCCCCACCCAGGGCGCCTTGCAAAACCTGCTGGACGAATCCTGCCCGGCTGACACCATCCACGTAGTCGGCAATACGGTGATTGACGCCCTTACCCAAGTACGCGGAATGATCGAGACCGACAGCCATCTGCGCCAGCAATGTGACGATAAATTTAATTATCTCGACCCCGCCAAGCGCCTGGTGTTAGTCACCGGCCACCGGCGTGAAAGCTTTGGCAGTGGCTTTGAGAACATCTGCCAGGCAATCGCCCAGATAGCCGCCCGTGACGATGTGCAAATACTCTACCCGGTACACCTAAACCCCCAGGTTCGTGAACCGGTGAATCGAATTCTGGCCGGCTTGGATAATGTGTTTCTGGTCGAGCCGGAGGATTACCTGCCATTTGTTTACTTGATCAATCGCGCCCACCTGCTGCTAACGGACTCGGGTGGCATTCAAGAAGAGGCGCCGGCTCTGGGCAAACCCGTACTGGTGATGCGCGATACCACCGAACGACCAGAGGCGGTGGCAGCGGGCACCGCAAGGCTGGTGGGCACGGATTTCAGCAGCATCACAGACAATGTAAACCAGCTATTGGACTCGACCGAGCAATATCAGCAGATGGCCACCGCCAGCAACCCCTTCGGCGATGGCCGGGCGGCCCAACGCATTGTCGACGTACTGGAGAAAGAGCTGCAGGCGTAAAACGGCTATTAATAGCCATAAGCGCAGTTAGCAGCCCTAAGCGCAATTGATTAATAGCCCTAAGCGCAATTGATAGCCATAAGATGAAACGCTAAAATCCGCCCGCTAGCTTTAATGAACCAGGCCACCAATATGTTGAAATTATCCGAGCTGGAGCCACTGTTTGTCGGTGGCACACGATACTGCTACCAGCACCCGGAACACCCCGATCGCGTAGTCAAGGTACTGCGCCCCGACCGCACCGGTGAGGCCCGGCGCGCGCTGCAAACCAGCTGGAAGCGTTTTCTGCCGGCCAGCTCATTTGATGATCAGCTCAAAGAAATTAAGGCCTACCGCACCCTGGCTAAACAAAACAACCCAAGAGTCTGGGAACATATACCCAAACTGTTTGGTCTAGAGCAGACCGATATGGGCCTAGGTATCGTCACTGAATTGTGGCGCAATGCCGATGGCAGCCTGGCTTATAATGTCGAGGATATGTGCCGCCAGGGCATGAGCGAGGAACTGGCGGCAGGCATCGAGGAGTTTGTCCAGTGGCTGCAAGCTGAAACTATCATCAGCCGTGATATATTACCCCATAATGTCATTGCCGCGCGCCAGCCAGATGGCAGCCTAAAAGTCGCCATTGTCGACGGTATTGGCAATTCGGAGTTTTTTCCACTATCGACTTGGTTTAAATTCTTTGGTGGTTTAAAAATTAAAAGAAAGTTGAAAAAGTTTCGTTATCGTATTCACATATTGTTACCCGGCAATGAGGATAAGTAATGCAATTTCTCAAATCAGCAGAGGTAAAACTTCGCCAGTTTAGAAACAAGCTGGCGCCGTTGATCTATCGTGGCGATAAGTGTCATTGCCCGGTGTGCAATAAAAGCTTCTCTCACTTTGTCAGTGCGGGCAAAGGGCAGGCCCGCCGAGAAAATGCCGTATGCCCCTACTGCCGCTCGCGCGAGCGAGACAGGCTCAATTGGCTGTTCCTGCAACAAAAACTGGCAAACCCGCAGCAGCAGCTGCGCTTTTTGCATATAGCCCCAGAGCCCTGCCTACAACAACACTTGCAAGCGCTAGTGGGCAAAGCTTATCTGACTGCCGACCTGGCCCGAGACGATGTTATGCAAAAGATGGATATCACCGATATCCCCCACCCCGACAGCAGCTTCGATGCCATTTATTGCAGCCATGTACTGCAAGATGTGCCTGATGAGCAACAAGCAATAAGCGAATTCTATCGGGTATTAGACCCAGAGGGCTGGGCCATATTAAATGTGCCCATTACCCCCGGGCTAAAGCATACCCAAGCCATAGAGGTCAGCACTCGCGCCAGCTGGGACCACCGCCCCAATGAGTATGTACGCCAATACGGCCTGGATTATGCCGAGCGCTTAAGCAGCGCCGGCTTTAATGTTGAGGTGATAAGCGCCAAGGATCTTGTCGAGGAGCCCCTGGAACGCCAGCGCATGTGTATCAATACCGAGCATGCCGGCACTATCTACCTCGTTAGCAAACCGCGCTAAGCCTCTAGGGTACCTCTGAATAACTCGATGATGCTCAGCGGGAACCTAAAGCGCACAGCTGCAAGGCGCGCTGCGCAGTGAATGCCGGCCGCCTTTACAAGCAGCGCAACGCCGCAGATGTGCGCTTTAGGGCCCGCCCTTCGGGGCCTTGAGGCAAAGGCGCTAGCGGCGTTGCTCACTCTCGACGTGCGCCCAGCATGCCTTCGAGCGAGCGCCTTGCTAGCGCCTTTGCCTCAAGGCCTGAGCGTCACCGAGTTGTTCAGAGGTACCCTAGCCCAACGGAATCACCATATTGGCTGCTGGCCCCTTGAGTATCTAGTCTGTTAGGCTATTTTGCCACTCTACCAAGGGCTATAACCATGCGCTGGACAGAACTAGAAGATCACTTTCTACAGCAGGGCCAAAGCTGCCGGCAGCTGGGGTCGCCTTTCTATGGCGAACTGATGCCACTGCTGAGCCAATCCATCTGCCGCCACAGCGCCTTGGGCCGCGCCTTACTGTGCTGGCCAATGCCGGCCCGGGAGTCTGCATTGGCACTGCGTATCGCCGCCGCCCTGCACTATTTATTTCTTGCGGGCAAACCCGGTCCGGTAGCCGCCCTATACCGCGGCGGCGGCCAAGCAAAAGCCGGCCTATTGCACCAAGCTCTTGCCGAGCACGAAAACCATATACTCGACTGTATTCAATCGCCCCCGCAAACCAATGAGATCGGGCGCAGCCTGGCATTGCTAATTGGCGCCCTGGCCATCGCCGAGAAGGGTTCAAACCAGCTTGATCTGTACGAACTCGGAAGCAGCGCCGGGCTAAATCTTAATTTCGATCACTACCTGTTCCAGGCCCAAACCTGGTATTGGGGCCAGGCCGATAGCCCGGTAACCATCCACAGCAAAATTAGCGGCAGCCCGGCCGACGCCAGGTTTGAAATTGGCCGACGCTGGGGCTGCGATCTAAACCCGATACACGT
>JAOXRV010000249.1 GCA_025800435.1 Cellvibrionaceae bacterium
GGATGCCCGATTGGGCGTTTACCCCACTTAGCCTACTGGCCGAGCGAAGCCAGCGCGCCATGCTTGAATACTACCGCAATAGCTTGGGTGATGACTCAAGTGATCTACGATCCTGAATCCTTGAAGCACTCAATCCTGGTCTTGCTGCAAATTCTCTAGCTTATAGGCCTCGCGCTTAATCATCGCCTGTAGCTCCTCGACATTTTCCATCACAATAGCCTGGCTCATACGGCCTATCTCGGCGGCGATTAACGGTGATTTTGTATTGAGCTTTTTCCCCAGGGGCGTGCGATGAAAGGCCGCCAACTCTTTTAGTTCTCGCTCATTAAAATGGCTGGCCCATAACTCCGCCAGTTCGGCCTTGGTGCTGTCATACCCCAGGTATTTTTTATAAAAGCGAGTAATTACCTTACGATAAGGGGCCATAGAAGGGTTGCTTTCAATCATTAGATTCGACATCTGCGCAACCGATTGATCCAACTGTTGTTGCATATCAATAGCCGTCAATAACTCATAGGCGGCATTCATAGTGCTGTCATTAAAACCCGCTGGCGGCTCATCGGCCCAAATGCTAGCGCCCCAAGCCAATAGCAGCAATGCAATTACATGTTTCATCTCAAGCCCTCTCTGTCTACAGAAGGGCACACAATAGCCCTTTTTTAAGCACTTACCCTACAGTATAGGAATAAAACCGTGCTTTTAGCTGAGAGCTGCCATGATCTTTCGGGCAGTTTCTGCACAGCGCAGTCAGGCAATCCCAATCCATTAACAATGTGGGCAGGCTTAGAGTATGGCAATCAGGCAGGGGAGCAGAATTTGATAATGCCCAAACCCCGGCCGGGGTTTGGGCGAAGAGAATGGGCCTTATTTGGCATCCTCAGCGGGTTGCTCTTTTTTCTTGAGTTTGATGTTCAGCTCATTCAATTGCAGCACATCGACCCGGCCTGGGGCATCGGTCATGACACAGGCGGCGGTCTGGGTTTTGGGGAAGGCGATCACATCGCGGATTGAACCGGCACCGGTCATCAGCATGATTAAGCGATCCAGGCCAAATGCCAAGCCACCGTGTGGGGGCGCGCCGTATTTCAGGGCATCCAGCAGGAAGCCAAATTTCTCGCGCTGCTCTTCTGCGTCGATACCCAGAACATCAAACACGGTCTGCTGCATTTCCTGGCGGTGAATACGCACCGAACCACCACCGAGTTCGGTACCGTTTAGCACCATATCATAAGCCTGGGACAGTGCAGCACCGGGGTTGGCTTTTAGCTCATCGGGGCCACAAGAAGGTGCGGTAAAGGGGTGATGCAAAGCGGTCCAGCCGCCGTCGACCTCCTCGAACATGGGGAAATCGACTACCCATAAGGGCGCCCATTCACAGGTGTACAGGTCGAGGTCTTCACCCAGCTTACAGCGCAGCGCACCCAGAGCTTCGCTCACTACCTTGGCCTTATCGGCACCGAAGAAGACAATATCGCCATTTTTCGCAGCGGTGCGCTCCATCACCGCCATGGTCACTTCATCGCCCAAGAACTTAATAATGGGCGACTGCAGACCCTCGATACCTTTTTCGATCTCGTTAACCTTGATCCAGGCCAGACCCTTGGCACCGTAGATGCCGACAAACTTAGTGTAATCGTCGATCTGCTTGCGCGACAGCTGGGCGCCGCCATCTACCTTTAGCGCGGTTACTCGGCAGCTGGGGTCATTGGCGGGGCCGGCAAAGACTTTAAACTCAATATCTTTGAGCAGGTCTTTAATCTCGACCAACTGCTGCGGTATACGCAGATCGGGCTTATCGGAACCGTATTTTTCCATCGCCTCAGCAAAGGCCATACGCGGGAAATCCCCCAGGTCGACACCCATCACGTTTTGGAACAGCTCTCGAATCATGCCCTCGGTAACTTCCATAATGGCTTGCTCATCCATAAAAGAAGTTTCGATATCGATCTGGGTAAACTCGGGCTGGCGATCGGCGCGCAGGTCTTCATCGCGGAAGCACTTGGCAATCTGGTAATAACGATCAAACCCGGACACCATCAACAACTGCTTAAACAGCTGGGGCGACTGGGGCAAGGCGAAGAACTGACCCTCATG
>JAOXRV010000250.1 GCA_025800435.1 Cellvibrionaceae bacterium
AATGACGCGCATCGGCGAATTATGCCAGAACTTTGGGCCCGCTTTGGGCAAAAGCGGTACTCGTCTGGCCCTGCTGCCTCTGGCGGTAGCCATGGCTTTGCCGGCCAACGCCCTTGAGCCAGGCGCTATTGATGCGGGTCCATTCCGTATTGTGCCTACCTTGGGGCTTAGCACCGGCTACGATAACAACCTGTTCTTAACCGATGGCGATGAGGAAGAATCTTGGGTGACAATCATCAACCCACAGGTTCAGTTTGTAGCCACCGATGGCAACAATAACTACAGCATTAGTTACGGCATTAACCACGGTATTGTGCACAGCAGCCGCGATGACGACTACACCGACCACGTCTTACGTGGCGAAATGAACTTAGAGCTAAACAGCCGCAACTACCTGGATGTGGCCGCCGCCTACAGCAAAAACCACGAGCCCCGTGGTACCGGCGCCAATCAGGGTAGCGCCGCCACCGCCAACCCTGAGCCGGTAGAATACGACGAGCGCACCTTTGATATCGCCTACACTTACGGTGGTAAAGAGGCCAATGGCCGCTTGCGGGTTGCGACCGGCTTGCTGGATAAAGAGTACACCAATTTTGAGGCCCAAAACGCCGCCCGTGACCGCATTAGCAACTATGTTAGCGGCACCTTCTATTACCGGGTTGCGCCCAAAACCCAGGCAATTTTTGAAGTTAAGCGTAAAAACATTGATTACGACCTAACCTCATCACCACTGGACAGCACCGAGACGTTCTATTTGGTGGGCGCCAGCTGGGAGGCCACCGCCCAAACCACGGGTACGGTTAAAATTGGCCGGGCTAAAAAAGAGTTTGATTCGGCCTTGCAGGGTGATACTGGCACCAGCTGGGAGGTAGGTATCGATTGGGCGCCTATCGAGCGTTCGGTGTTCACCATCAGTACCGCCAAGCAGCCAGAAGAAACCGATGGTACCGGCTCGTATATCGATCGTACCAACCTAAACCTGAGCTGGACCCACGCCTGGACTGAGCGCTTTAAAACCCGCCTGACCGCCGGCCGCAGCGAAGGTGACTATATTGGCAACGAGCGCGAAGACGAAGAAGACAGCTACGGTGTAAGCTTTGAGTACAATATGCGCCGCTGGTTGGATATTAGCGTAAATTACAACTACAGTGATCGCAGCTCGAACATTGATAATTTAGATTACGACAAAAACACCATTTACCTGCGCACCGATATTTCCTTGTAAGTGCAGGCCATACGATAAGCAAACAGCTAGAAAACAAAGCAATAGGCGGCCATAATGGCCGCCTATTGCGTTTTAGGCTTTTAACAGCTACTAAGCGCTAAATAAGACTTCTTGGATTCAAGAGAGTCAAACAAGAGTTAAACAAGAGTTAAACAAGAGCTAAAGCATGGCAGCAGCTAGCCAAGTGGCAAACAAAGCAGGCGCTAAAAAATATTGGTTTTGGCTGTTGCCCTTATTGTTGGTGTTGGCCACTTTGGCGGTGTTTGCGTTTCGCTTTGCCATGGCCGATATGGTGTCTTATAACGCGCGCTACTCATCCGAGCGCTGGTTTAAACAAGACCGCCTGCCCAGTGCCGAAGAACTGGACCAAGCCCTGGCGGAGATACAGCGCGCCCGCAGCTGGAACCCCTACCACGCCGACTATCATGACCTACAGGCTTATTTGCTGTGGTTGGCGATTCTGCGCGAGCAGCGCCAAGCCCAGGCCGGCAGCCAAGCCCGCATTGCTGGCATGGCTGCCAGCGCAGTGGCTCTGCACCAGCAGGCTATCGTGCTGCGCCCACGCTGGCCCTATAGCTGGTCTGGCATTGCCCTAATGAAGGCCTACCAACAAGATTTTGGCGCCAGCTTTGCGCAAGCGGTACAGCAAGCGGTGCGCTACGGCCCCTGGGAGAACACAGTCAACGTACAACTGGCCCTGGCCACCCAACTGGCCTGGCCCCAACTACAGGCCCCGTCCCAGCAGCCGCTTAAGCAGGCCCTGCTAGAAAACCTAAACCGCGGCATGCGCCGCAACCCGAAAGCCATAGGCCGCTACCTAAAACAAAGCCCCCACCGCCACCACATCTGCGCCCACCTATCGCGCCAACACAAACAATACCAACACATCTGCAACTAACCCTTGTGGCTTTGGGGTCAGGCCTTTGGCTTTTGGCCTGGTTTGGTCATGCAGCTCATCTGTCGCGTATTAAAAACGCTAGTTCACTAAAAGGCCTGCTAGAAATCCCGGCTAAAACCACCGCTATCGGTTATAAAAACCATGCTTTGGTTTGTGACACTCCCCCTCAATAAAAGGTCAAAATCCCGGTTGCTAATTGACCTTGCCGGGCAGCTTGTCTTGAGCTGCGAGTAATAGCTCTGTTGTTGTTTTACGGGGTGTGCTTGAACTTGTGTGGGCGGTGTGTGGCGACAAGGGCGTAGCGGGGTGACAGCTGCCGCTAGGCCCTGAATCGGTGTTATTTAGGCTGTGGTCGACAGAGATATAAAAAGGATTTGTTGTGAAGGTATTAAGTGTATTTGGAACCCGGCCAGAGGCCATTAAGATGGCGCCTTTGGTGCGCCAGTTAGAGCAAGAACCGGCAATACAAAGCCAGTTGTGTGTAACCGCCCAGCACCGTGAAATGCTCGATCAGGTGCTGAATTTATTTGCCCTGACACCCGATTACGACTTAAACATTATGGGCAAAGGCCAAGACCTGAGCGATATCAGCGCCAAGATTATTCTGGGGCTGCGCGAGGTGTTGCGCAGTGCCCAGCCCGATTTGGTGTTAGTGCACGGCGATACCTCAACCACTTTTGCGGCCAGCTTGGCGGCCTATTACGAACAAATTGCCGTGGGCCATGTTGAAGCGGGGTTGCGCACCGGCAATATCTATTCGCCCTGGCCTGAAGAGGCCAACCGTCGCTTAACCGGGGTGATCGCCAAGTACCATTTTTGCCCGACCCAGGGCGCCTGCCAAAACCTGCTGAACGAAGGCATCGACCGCAATCATATCGTGGTGACGGGTAACACCGTTATCGATGCTTTGCATTGGGTGGTTGGGCGTATAGAGAGCGACCCCAAAATTAACAAAATAGCCGCTGCCCAATTTCAGTTTTTACAAGAAGAGCGGCCGCTTATTTTGGTTACCGGCCACCGTCGCGAATCTTTTGGCGCAGGCTTTGAGCGTATTTGCGAGTCTATTCGTAAAATTGCCATCAGTTACCCCCACTGCCAAATTGTCTACCCGGTGCACCTCAACCCCAATGTGCAAAAGCCTGTGGCTCGCCTGCTGAGCGATATCGAAAATGTGCATTTAATTGCGCCGCTTAACTACTTGCCATTTGTTTACTTAATGAGCCGAGCCTATTTAATTTTAACCGACTCGGGCGGTGTGCAAGAAGAGGGGCCATCACTGGGCAAGCCAGTGTTGGTTATGCGCGATATTACCGAGCGCCCAGAGGCGGTAGAGGCCGGTACGGTGCGTTTAGTGGGCACCGATGTGGCGCGCATTGTGCGCGCGGTAGCGGGCTTGATGGAGTCGCAATCCAGTTATAACGACATGGCCCGGGCGGTTAACCCCTACGGCGATGGGCAGGCCTGCAGCCGCATAGTGGATGCCATTTTAGGCCGCCAGCAACACAGCCAGCTGCAACAGTGGGCCGGTTAATGTAGATGTATACAAGGAAGCGTTAAAAGATGGAATTCAACACAGTTTCAGTGCTCGGTTTGGGTTATATCGGCTTGCCCACCGCAGCCATTTTGGCGTCGCGCGGCGTCAATGTTATTGGGGTGGATGTTAACCAACAGGCGGTTAACACCATCAATAACGGCGAGGTGCATATCGTTGAGCCGGATTTGGATATTGTGGTGCGCGCCGCGGTTGCTACCGGCAAGCTGCGCGCGACCACCGAGCCAGAAGCCGCCGATGCCTATATGGTGGCGGTGCCAACCCCGTTTAAAGGCAGCAGCAAAGAGCCAGATCTAAGTTATATTCGCCAGGCCGCCGAGGCCATAGCGCCGCTGTTGAGTAAAGGTGCCCTGGTGGTGTTAGAGAGCACCTCGCCGGTGGGCGCTACCGAACAATTATGCAACTGGCTACAGCAGTGGCGGCCAGATTTAAGCTTTCCCCACTTGGCCGGCGATGACGCAGATATAAAAATAGCTCACTGCCCCGAGCGGGTACTGCCCGGCCATGTGCTGCAAGAGTTGGTTAGCAATGACCGGGTGATCGGCGGCATCAGCCCCGCCTGCAGTGCGGCGGCAATGCAGCTTTACCAGTTGTTTGTAAAAGGCGAGTGTGTGATCACCAATGCGCGCACTGCAGAAATGGCCAAGCTGACGGAGAATGCCTTTCGCGATGTGAACATCGCTTTTGCTAATGAGCTGTCGGTTTTGTGTGAGCAACTGCGTATTAATGTGTGGGAGTTGATCCGCCTTGCCAATCGTCACCCGCGAGTCAATATCCTTAGCCCAGGCCCGGGAGTGGGCGGCCACTGTATTGCGGTTGACCCGTGGTTTATTGTGCACAGCTGCCCCGAGAAGGCCAAGCTTATTCACCAGGCGCGACTGACCAACGACGGTAAACCGCAGCATGTGATCGAACAAATTAAGCGCGCTTCTAGCCAGTTTAAAAACCCGGTAATCGCCTGCTTGGGGTTAACGTTTAAAGCCAATATTGACGATTGCCGCGAGAGCCCAGCGCTGGATATTGTGCACCGTTTAATTGGCGATAACAGCGGTCAGCTAATCGTGGTAGAGCCCAATGTCAGCGCCGAAAAAATTGACCAGCTGTTGCCTGAGGGCGCTGAACAAATGAGTGCCGGGCAAGCCCTAGAGGCCGCCAATATTGTGGTACTGCTGGTTGAGCACAAAGAGTTTTTAAACCTGGATCGCTCGCGCTTAATGGAAAAAGTCGTGATTGATACCCGAGGCATAATTTAATTTGTCCGCCGCGAGTATTGCGCGCCCGGCAGCGGCGCTACTGCGCCGCCACGGCTCCTTATTATTAATGGGTGTCGGGGTGGGCGCCCAGCTATTGGCCACCGTGTATTTTTACCAGCGACTTAGCCCGGCCGACTACGCCCAGCTGGCGGTGGTATTAACCTTTATTGGTTTGGTCGCGGCGTTTGGCTTGCTGGGCGCCGAGCAGCTAATGCTGCGCCTGGCCAGCACCGATGGACGGGCCACGCTGAGCCTGCCCCTTAATGCCTACCGCTTGCTTTATTGGGCTTTACTGTTGGGCCCAATATTGCTGAGTGCCTGTGCCTTGGCCGTGTGGGGCCTGGCCTTGCACTGGGCTTACCCACTGGCGCTGCTGGGAGCCGGCTTGATGCTGGTGTTTAATGGTTTGCGTTTGTTATCGCGCTTTGCCCTAGCCCAATTTATTAACAACAGTTGGCGCTATAGCTTGTTGCTGTTGTTGGGCCTGAGTTACTTGGGCTGGCCC
>JAOXRV010000260.1 GCA_025800435.1 Cellvibrionaceae bacterium
GGTGTATATACTCCAAGCCGCTGGCGGGGCTGTTAATGGCAACCACTCGCCCTAAGTCATCATAGGTGTATTGGGTGTGGTTGCCATTGGCATCTTTTACCCCGGTATTATTGCCTTCATCGTCGCGGTAGCTTCGGCTTACGCCCTGGTCTGGCGCTTCGAATTCAGTCCAGTCACCCAGGGGCGAGTAGCGAAACAATTGCTTTTGCTCACCGTCATCAATGCTGCTTAACTGGCCTGCCTCATTGTATTCATACAAGCTTTTATTACCGCTCTCCTTGTGGTACTGGCGATTTAATCGGCGCTGGGCATCGTAGCTAAACTGTAGAGTCTGCCAGGTTTGGTTTAGGGCATTATTTAGCTGCTGCTGGGTAATATTGCTTTCTATATCGTAATCAATATTAAGGCTGGGGCCGTGCTGCTGTTTTGAGTTGACCAGGCGGCTGGCATCATCGTAGGCCATGGTGTGGCGTTTGCCGTCTGGGTCAAGCACCTCAATCAGATTGCCCACCTTGTCGTATTGATAGGCTACCTCAACACCCCCTTGGCTGACTTTGCTGGGGCGGCCGTTGCTGTGGTATTCAATGGTTGAGGGGCTGCGATTGCCCTGTTGCATTTGGGTAACCCGGCCATGGCGGTCGTGGCTTAAATAGCGGGTCGTGCGTCCATCAGAGGTTTTTATTTCAGCGAGTAGTTGGTCTTTATTGTAGGTAAATAGCGTTATATCTTCGATATCTTCTCTTGGGCCGTCGATACGGCTTAGCAAGCCCTGGGGGTTGTAAGCAAATTTTACCTCACGGGATATGGGTACATAGCCCTTCGGTGCGTCAGGGGTGGCCAGGGTTTTATTGAGTGGTGTCAGCGGTGCAAACCCCGCTTCGCGCCGGCTGATTAA
>JAOXRV010000028.1 GCA_025800435.1 Cellvibrionaceae bacterium
TGCCGAGACACATAACCCAGGTTTGGAAGAGGCCCTGCAAGCCCGCTATGGCGCGCTATTGCCGGGAATGCCCAAAGATCTGATCAGCTTTGTTTACGGTCAACATTACAGCCGCCCGGGATTGTCATTGCGAGACCGAAGTCTGGCAACGATAGCGGCGCTGACAGCGCTTGGGGGGCAAACAACACCCCAGCTGCGCGTTCACATTGAAGGTGGTTTAAAAGCGGGGCTCAGCAAAACCGAGATCGCCGAGGTGATTTGGCAAATGTCGCTTTATGGTGGCTTTCCCGCAGCCATCAATGCGCTCAACGCTGCCCTGGATGTGTTCGAGCAAAGCGATGCGGCGGCCCAATAGGGCCCCGTCTTGTGTGATCCCGGGCCAGCGTAAAGCTCTGGCCCATTTCTATGGGTTTGCTTCTTGGCTGCGGCAAAGGGTTAATTCCCGCAGGTGGCATCCAAGCATCATGAGGATGGGCCAGAGCAAATAGGTTTGAATTTCGATATTCTCACCAAAGCTTAGCAAGAGCATCGTCAGTAAAAGCCCCAGGGGCAGACGGCCTTTTGGGTTTTTGATCCCATCCATGGCAACGATCAGAAAATGCAGAGCAAAGGGCAGCAAGAAGGCCATGAACCCAACCAGCCCTTT
>JAOXRV010000281.1 GCA_025800435.1 Cellvibrionaceae bacterium
AGCAGGGTGATGAACACGGTTTTGAAGAGCCGGGTAGCCATGTATGGGTTTACGATGTTAATACCAAGCGCAAGATACGCGAGATTGAGCTGGACGAACTGGCCATTAGCATTGATGTCGACCAGAGTGATAAGCCACGCTTGTACACCCTAAACTTTCACTTTCCTATCCCCTGGCTGTTTCAGCTATGGTTGTATATCAGCCGTGGAGAGGCGGCTTTAATGGAGATAGCGCGCCAGCGTAGCAGTGTTTACGATGCCGCGCAGGGCAAGCACCTGTTTGATTCAGAACTGGTGCCCCATGGTGGCTTTGTGTTGAATGTACAAGCCTGGTGATGCAGATGTTAGATACCCTGTTAATTAATATTATCTCCCTTAGCCTGGCGCTATTGCTGGCTGCGGCGGCGCTCGGCAAATGGCTGCATTGGCAAGAATTTACCGAGTCCCTGGCTGGCTACCGGCTGTTGCCCCAAGCCTTGCTGCCCATTGCCGGGGTGCTGATACCCCTGCTAGAAACCACCCTGGCGATAGGCTTGGCGCTGCAGCAGTTTCCGGCGGCGGCAATCTGCTGCAGCGTTTTGCTGTTTGGCTATGGCCTTGCTATTTATATCAATATTCGCCGGGGCAATTTGTCACTGGATTGCGGCTGCCATTTTGGCGCCGCCTCCCAAGCTATCTCCATGGGTTTGGTTTATCGCAATCTGTGTTTGGCCGTTGCTGCGCTATTGCTGTTATTGCCGGTCGAGGGTCGCAGCCTCAGCGGCTTTGATTATAC
>JAOXRV010000282.1 GCA_025800435.1 Cellvibrionaceae bacterium
CAGCAGCAGCGTGGCGGGTTGATGAATCATAGCCCTGGCCAATAACACCCGGCGCTGCTGGCCAGTGGAAAGGTGGTGAAATTTACGCTCGGCCAGGTGCCCAAGCCCCAGTTTATCCAAGCTCTGCTGAGCTAGTTGATAGTGCTCATCGGTGAGCGGGTAGTGTTGATACAATAGGCCGATGGCGCCGACATAGCCCGACACCACCACCTCCAGGGCCGAGCTGACCACATTGTAATTGGCTTGCAAATCCTGGGACACCAGGCCGATTTTTTGGCGCAGCTCGTCGACCTTAACGGTTTGGCTGCCGTGGATTTTAATATAGCTGCCCGCTTGTACCAGGGGGTAGATTTCACGGCTGAGCAGCTTTAATAAGGTGGTTTTACCCGCGCCATTGGGCCCCAAAATGGCGACCCGCTCGCCCTGATCGATGGCTAGGTTTAAACCCTTAAATACCTGGTTTTGGCCCTGATAGGCACTGACGTTAACAATCTCTAATAAGCTGCCCATGGCCGCTCGATACCTTCTGTTTTACTCAGGGGCGAGACTATAGCATTGTTGGGCGGCCTTGTGCCTCCTGCCCTATTCTCGAAATGACTGGGGGCTGGCGCCAGTCCAAGAGCGGAACGCGCGGCTAAAGGCACTCAGTTCGGAAAAGCCGAGTTCCAGGGCGATGGCCGAGAGATTCATATTGGTGTGGCTTAGATAGTAGCGCGCCTGCTGCTCACGGGCCTGGTTTTTTACCGCCTGAAAATTGCTGCCCTGCTCGGCCAGGCGCCGACGCAGGGTGCGGCCCGACATATTCAGTTTGGCCGCCACCGATTCCACCGTGGGGGCCTGACTTTTGTATTGATTGACAATCTCACGGCACAGGGCATTGATAAAATACTGGGCGCCGTTTTCACCGCTGGCGTGGCGGCTGACCTCGCGGCTGAGCAAATCAAACAGATAGCTGTTTGAGCTGTAGAATTTTTCGCGCAGATAACTGCTGCTAAACACAATCCGATTACAGCTCTGGCCAAATTTAACCGGGCAGTTAAATATTTTTTCCAGCGGCGCGGCAGATTTATTGGAGGGATAGGCCAACCACACCTCTTTGCAGGGCATGGGCTTGCGGCTGGCGGTATTTAGGGCTGCCGCTATAAACACCATCAGATAATCACAAATATGCTCAACCCAAACCTGCTTGGGGTTGATAATATTGGCAGAAAAACTGCTGTCGTATTTGCCAATATCCATCTCGATATCAATGGCGGTATCAAAGAAGGGGTCATAGCGCATCAGTGCCTGCAGGCCTTTCTCCACCGAGGGGGCAGCCAGCATCATCAATATCACCATGCCGGCGGATTCATAGTGGTAGCGGGTGCCAATTTCACAACCCAGGTAATCGCAATCGGTCAGTTCGGCGACCTCATTATACAACTCGGCCACCGTCGACAGAGGCACCGGGGTATCTTCTTGGCTGTTGCGGGCAGCGCAAGTGAAGCGCTCTATCTGCTGCTTATCAAAATTGATATCCAACAGGTAATTGCGTAAATAGATAATAAAATGGCTAGAGAGCGTGGGCTCAAATTCCACCATGGGACTGACGCCTTCTTCATTATTACCTGAAGATTGTAAGCCCGACGGTGGTTTTACTCAACCGTTGGCGTCGCCTCGGCGTTCGCCTGGTGCACCAGACGCCCCCTAAACCAAGTCTGTTGCACTTGGGTTTTGTCGATATCCGCAGTTGCTATCGTGAATAAATTTCTATCGAGCACAATAAAATCTGCCGATTTACCCACCTCTAAACTGCCGCTTTGCTTATCAATACCCATGGCCACCGCGTTTTCCAGGGTAAAGATTTGCAGCGCCTGTTCCAGGCTAATCGCCTGCTCTGGCCACAAGCTTTGCCCCTCGTAGCCCGGGGCATCAAAGGGGTTTTGGCGGCTGATCAGGGCCTCTATCGCCGGCCAGGGGTTGGGGCTCTCTACCGCCGAGGGCCAATCGGAGCCGGCCAGTACCCGCACCTTGGCATCCAGCAGGGTGCGGGTGGGCCAGTACTGCTCGCCCCGGTGCTTGCCTACAGCGCCCAGCACCGAATCGATAATGGGCGAGGGAAACCAAATAAAGGGCGAGAAATCGGCGATCACATTTAGCTGTACAAAGCGGGGGATATCGCTCGGGTCAATATAGCCGGCGTGGGCCAAGCGGTGGGCCAACTCGGTATTGCCGCGGGCCTGGCGCACCGCCTCAATCGCGTTTAAAGCCATTCGCACCGAACCATCACCGGCGGTGTGAATGGTGGCGGTAAAGCCGGCCTTATCAATCGCCAGCATCACCTCACGCAGCTGTTGCTCGCTTAAATGGGTAGAACCGCGCCCCGGGTGGAGATGATCTTCATCAGCCTGGTAATCCGCCAGCATCAAGGCCGAACGCGAAGCGGTGGGCACCCCGTCAGAGAATATTTTAATAAAGCTGGGGTCGACATTATCGCTGCGATACTGCTCGCGCAATTTAATATAATGATCAATGCTAAAGGGTTTTTGCATCAGGCTAAACCAGGTTTGCAAACTGGTATTGACCCGAGCGTTCAATTCACCCTGGCTATCGAGCTGGTGATAAGCCTGCAAAATACGGTCGGGTGTGCGCGCCTCGTTGGTGGCGGTAATACCAAAGGAATTGGCATAGGCGATGGCGGCCTTTAAAGCCACCGCGTACTCATCCACACTGCGCTCGGGAATGCTCATGGCCACCAACTGGGCCGCGGTTTCCAATAGCAAACCGTTAGGCGCGCCGCTGCTATCGCGCACAATGGTGCCGCCTTTGGGGTCGGCGCTGTCTCGATCTATTCCCACCAAGGCCAGCGCCTTAGTATTAACCCAGGCATTGTGGCCCGAGTCGTCCTCCAGGTAAATCGCCACCTCAGTCGAGACTTGATCCAAAAATTCTCGGGGCGATGGCACTTCATAGAGTTTAAAAAAATCACTGGTCCACTGGCCGCCCTCTAACCACGCTACCCCCGGTGTTTTTTTCAAACAGGCCGTTAAGGCCTGCTGTACCTGGGCGGGTTTGGAGTCAAAGCTAAAGTCGCAGTTATAAACCAGGCCCATGCCACCCTGAAACGGGTGACTGTGGGCATCGTTAATACCGGGCATGGCAAAACGCCCGGCCAAATCTTGCAGCACACTGCCCTCGCCCAGCCACTGCCGGGCGCCGGCCTCATCGCCGGTGTAGACAATTTTGCCATTGCTGATGGCCATGGCGCTAAAGGGCTGAGACCCCGGCGAATAAAACTCGCCATTGATAAACACCCGCTCGGCTGCCAACTTGGGGGCCTCGGTCAATGACTGGGGCTCACAGGCGGCCAACAGCACGCTTAGGCCGGTGACAAAAAACGCGTATCGGGTATTATTCATAAGGCATCTCGTTATTGTTATATTGTGTTTACTGCTGCTGCACCAGCTTACCGGCGAACCAGGTTTTAAGCACCTTGGTTTCGCTAATTTTGCTCGGTTCCAGGGCAAAGATAT
>JAOXRV010000293.1 GCA_025800435.1 Cellvibrionaceae bacterium
TATAAATGATTCGATCACTGATTTTTTCCTGCCTCTACTTTATTGCCGCCCTGAGTTTTGCCGGTGCCGAAAAAGACCAATACGACACGGTAGATCTGGATAGTTTTATCGCCGAGCAGGTTACCTTTGGCGGCCACCGCACTATTGTGGTGCCCAATAATATCCGCACCCGGGCAAAGCTAAAAAGCTACCCCGAAGCGCGCAAAATTAAATACCTTTACACCGCCCTGGCGGTGATGAAAGTAGACCCCATGCCCGAAGTCAACCACCGCATGTTTATCGAAACCAAAGCCGGCAAAATTATTCCTGTGTATGTGGATGACAATGCGGTGAAAGCGATCAAACAGGGCTTGCAGCTAGAGCAACAGGCCTGGTTTAAGGGCTACCATATTTACAATTACAGCAAGGGCCCGGCCATTGTTATTGAAGCGTTTGGCGGGGAGCCCTAAGCGTCAATGAGCCAGATCCTTGCAACAGCACCGGCGCCGCATACTCGGCAACAAGGTTTAACCCTGATCGAGCTATTGGTGGTGGTTAGTATTGTTTCGGCCGCCGCTTATATGTCGCTGGCCCTGCTGGACGATGCCGGCCAGCAGGGACGCTTTGATAGCACCAAACTAAAATACCAGCAAATTAAATACGTTATTGCCGGTGCCAGCTACAGCACCAACCACGGCAACAACATTGGCCC
>JAOXRV010000037.1 GCA_025800435.1 Cellvibrionaceae bacterium
CTGCCCAAAAACCAAATAGAAAAGTTAGACTACTATGAGCAGTTAAAACTCAGCGGCCTTATTCAGGCTTGCCGGCAGTCTAAATCCATGGCGGAGGCCGGTCGCACGCTATTTAATATTAGCCGCCTAGCCAAAAAGTCAACCAATGACTCTCACCGGGTCAAACAGTTGTTAGATAAATACCAATTAAAATTTGAAGATTTACAACCATGAGCCAATACCACCTCGCCCAAATTAATATTGCCCGTGCCCGCGATGCCATGGACACCGACACCATGAAAGGCTTTGTCGATCGCCTCGATGAAATTAATAGCCTTGCCGATTAGGCGCCGGGCTTTGTCTGGCGCTTGCAAACCGAGGAGGGGGACGCGACCTCTATCCAGGCTTTTGATGACCCGATGCTGATTGTCAATATGAGCGTGTGGGCGGATATCGAGTCCTTAAAGAATTATGTGTATCGGTCCATCCATGTGGATTTGATTCGCGAGCGGAAGGCCTGGTTTCACAAGATTCAATCGGCCCACCAAGCATTGTGGTGGGTGCCCGTCGGACACTTGCCCACGGCACAAGAGGGCAAGGAGCGGCTGGAAATTTTAGAGAAGCAGGGCCCAGGGCCAGATGCGTTTACCTTTGCAAAACCTTGGGACCAACCTCAATAAACACTGACCTTAAGCGATAGCACTTACCCGGGCCGGCACAAGTTTGTGCAGCGGTGTACCGACAAAGCGGTCTCGGTGTTGGGTAGTGGTCAGGCGGTTTACATAAACCCCAATATCCACCGACTCGCCGCTGGCCGGGCTTAAGCTTAGGCCCAGTCTAACACTGAAGCATCCAAGGTATTGCTTTCAATATGTGCCTGCTGTTGCTGGCCTAGCGGGTTTATCAACGCGGCTTAGGCTAAGCAACCTTGGTTTTTCAGTAACTGCGCAAACCAATCAGGATCGACATTGCCGCCGCTAAGCACTATGGCAATTTTTTTGCCCGCCGTTTCATATTTACCGGCCAGCAGTGCGGCCAAGGCTACTGCGCCGCCGGGCTCTAGCACCAGTTTTAGTTCGCACCAGGCAAAGTAGACCGCAGCGGCAACTTCCGCATCACTGACGGTTAACACACTGTGCATA
>JAOXRV010000329.1 GCA_025800435.1 Cellvibrionaceae bacterium
TGGAGTCGCTGCCATATATTGAAGTGGATAGGAGGCGGTTTGGTGATAGCCCGTCTGCTGTTAATATTTTTATTAAGGTTAAAGGGGCGTAGTCCTCTATTTGAGTTTAACAAACCGTTACCCCCGCATTCACGGGGGTAACGTAGTTAGCTTGATGCTAAGTTCACTTCCCCCGCGCCGCATCCCAACTCACCAGCGCCCCTAAAACGCCCGACAATCAAAACAGCGCGCATAAACCCCCTTGGGGTCGTTCATATTGTTTAGCTCATTAAACACCTGCTCGGCCGGTGCCAGCCAGGCGCCGATGCGCTGCATAAGTTGGGCGCCCAGATTGTGGCTGCCGGCGCTGGCGTTGATGTTTTTCGCTAGCTCTTGCATAAACTTCTCCGCCGGGCTCAGCTGGCGGGTGATTTCTACCAGTTGGTAATCTTCTAGCTTTAAGTCGGCCGCTGTGGCTTCGATTACATCTTGCAGGCTGCCGAGCTTATCGACCAGGCCCAGCTCTTGGGCTTGGGCGCCGCTCCAGACGCGGCCCTGGGCAATTTTATGCACATTGTCTTTGTCGCTGCCCCGGCCCTCGGCGACGATGCCGATAAATTGCTGGTAAACATGCTCTACCCCCTGCTGGATAACATTTTTGGCCAGCGGTGAAAGGGGGCGGTCTAAGCGCATTTGGCCGGCCATTTTGGTGGTGCCCAGGCCATCGTTATTGATGCCGAGCTTGGCCAGGCTTTTTTCCAGGGTGGGGAAGGCGCCGAATACGCCGATGGAGCCGGTGATGGTGGTGGGGGTGGCCCACACCTCATCGCTGCTGGCCGAGATCCAGTAGCCACCGGAGGCCGCGACGCTGCCCATGGAAACAATAACCGGTATTTGATCGTTTTGCAGGTCGAGCAATTGTTGGCGAATCACTTCCGAGGCAAAGGCACTGCCGCCACCGGAATCTACCCGGAAGATTAGGGCCTCTAGGTCTTGCTCTTGGGCATTGCGAATCAGCTCGGCCATGGTATCGCCGCCAATGGTGCCCTCCGGGTGTTCACCGTCTAAGATGGTACCGCTGGCCACCAGCAGGCCAATTTTGGGGGCCTGGCTTGGCAGTTTGGGTTCTATCTCAGCCAGGTAGTCCTGATAATCCAGCGCGCGATAGCTGTCGTAGTCTTCGTCTTGGCCAATCAGCTTGGCCAGGGCATCGCGCTGGGCGTGGCGGGGCAGCAACTTATCGACAAAGCCCTGTTGCAGGGCCAACTGGGCGCCATCGCCGTTCACTTCTTTTAACAGGGTGTCGAGGTTTTCAATGACGTTGTTAACGGCGCCGGCGGGCATTTCGCGCAGGCCTTCTATGCGGCTGGCGTAGCTACCCCACAGCTCCCCCAGCCACTGGGCATTGTGCTCGCGCGAGGCCTCGGACATATCGTCCCGCAGCAGCGGTTCCACTGCGTCTTTATACTGGCCCACTTTAAAAACGTGCATATTAATTTCGAGGGATTCAAGCGCAGATTTAAAGTAACTGCGGTAGCTACTATAGCCTTCGAGCGCAACGCCACCCATGGGGTTTACGTAGATCTCATTAGCAAAGGCGGCCAGGTAGTACTGGTCTTGGTCGTAGTAATCGGCCATGGCGTACACCGGTTTGCCGCCGGCTTTAAAGTACTCCAACGCCTGGCCAACTTCTTCGAGCTTGCTGATGCCGCCGCCGGCTAAATAATCCAGCTCCAGCACGATGGCGTTAATGCGCTTGTCGTCGCGGGCGGCGCGAATGGCTTTAACCAGATCCCACACTCGGGTTTCCATGTCATTGATATTTTGGTCATCTTGCAGCAGTTGCGCCATGGGCTCGCGGGCTCGGTACTGGTCAACCAAATAGCCGGCCGGTGCCAGGCGCAGTGCGTATTCGCCGCTTAGAGCTGGTTTTTTGCCGGCGCCCATAAACAGTGGCGCCAGGATGGCAATAACAATGAGTAGAAACAATAGGTTGAGCACCAGCCGTCGCAGCCAAGTAATACCGGCCCACAGGCCGCCAAAAAAACGGCCAATGACACTGCGCTTGGGGCGATTGTTCTCTTCCATAACGTTGTCTCTCTTCGGTTCTAGGGCGCCTCTGAGTAACTCGCAGAGCATCATCGAGTTACTCAGAAGCGCCTTAGTTAAAGTTCACTGGGGTCTTGCTGCTGCCAGTAATTAAAATACTGTAGCCAACGACTGGCTAGCATAGCGGTAAAAAACAAACTAATCGATAGCAGTAAGCTCAGCACATGGTAGGCGGTGACAAACTCGCTGGGCATACCCACATTGACTACAGCCAGGGTAAAGTAAAACAGCGTAATAAAACACAGCCAGCTATAAGCCCGATGGCTGCCCTTGAGCATGCCGTAAAGTGGCAATAATAGGGGAAAGCTTTGGATAATCCATAGGCCGATGGTACCGTGTTCTGCAAAACTGCTTTCGGCGGCAATTAGCAGCAGCATGGCACCGTAGCACAGCCAGTTCAGGCGCAGGCCCCAGGTTTTTTTGGCCGCTAAGTTGGGGATACGTTTAACCGGTTTTACCTTAGTCATTGCCACCCCCATGCTTGGCCAAGCGGCGGCCCAGTGCCTGGGCCAGGCGGCACTCTTCATCGCTTAGGGCCTTGCCCTGTTCGCCACCCAGATGGCTGGCGCCATAGGGGCTGCCGCCGGTTTGGGTGGTGCTTAGGTCTTGCTCGCTATAGGGCAGGCCCATAATTACCATGCCGTGGTGCA
>JAOXRV010000335.1 GCA_025800435.1 Cellvibrionaceae bacterium
CACAGGGCATAGACCCGGTAACGCTCGGGATGACGAGCTAAAACATCTAGGGTACTGAGCCCAATGGAACCAGTACTGCCCAGTAGGGTAATGGTTTGCTGCATGGGAAGACCTTACAAACTCCAGCCGGTAACACTTAGGGCCAGGGCAAATACCGGGGCGGCGGCGGTTAGGCTATCGACCCGATCGAGCACGCCGCCGTGGCCAGGCAGCAGCGCACTGCTGTCTTTAATGCCGCGCTGGCGCTTGACCATGCTCTCCAGCAGGTCGCCCAGCACCGAGGCCAGCCCGGCCGGCACAATCAATAGCAAGGTGGCCCAGACCGACACATCGGCCAGATAGGCCACCACCAGGGCCAGGGCCACACAACTGGCAACCCCACCCCAAAAGCCTTCCCAGCTTTTGCCAGGGCTTACCGCCGGCGCCAACTTGCGCTTACCCAAGGCCTTGCCAGAGAAATAGGCGCCGATATCCGCACAGGCGACAATCAACACCACAATTAAAATTAACCAGGCCCCCGAGGGCTGGCCACGCAAAAATGAAAACGCCAACCAGGTGGGCACCAGCACGGCGACCCCCATCAGCACTTTAAACCAACGGCTGCCCCAGTGGGCGGCGCTGCCGGGGTAGCCCTGCACCCACAGCAGGGCGATGGCCCACCACAGGCAACCCACCATTAAGATGGCCTTGGAGATATTAACGCTGTGATCATCGAACAGGTGGGTACTGTAAGCCACCAGCGCCAGCAGTGCGGCAATAAGGCCGACATAGGCCGCGCGCTGCCAAGCTTTGGGCAGGCCGGAAAGGTTGGCCCACTCCCAGGCGCCAATAAGCACCACCATGGCAACAAAGGCTGAGAACAACGGCAGGGGTAATTTAAACAGGGCCGCCAAAAACACCAGGGCCAGGATTACTGCGGTAATGACTCGTTGTTTTAGCACTGCTGCCCCGCTTCTCGTGTTGTTATTGTCTAGCTGCCTTCGGCTGCTATTTGCTCACTGGTTTTGCCAAAGCGACGCTGGCGCTGGGCAAATTCTTGCACCGCCAGGGCCAGTTGTTTACCGTCGAAATCCGGCCATAGGCAGTCGCTAAAATACAGCTCGGAATAGGAGCACTGCCACAGTAAAAAATTGCTGATGCGCACCTCACCGCCGGTGCGTATCAGTAGGTCTAACTCGGGCAAATCGGCCAGGCAGGTGTACTGCTGCAAACTGCTCTCGCCAATTTGCTCGGGGCTTAGCTGCCCCGCCTGAACCGCCTCGGCCAACTTGCGGCTGGCCTCGGTAATATCCCAGCGGCCACCGTAATCGGCGGCGATAACCAAGGTGGCCTCGCCACTGCTGGCTATGCGCTCGGCCTCAGCTATGGCCTCACGCAGGCGCGGGCTAAAGCGATCGCGCCGGCCGATAACCCTCAAGCGCACATTCTCTGAGGCCAGCTTTTTGGCCTCGCGCTTAAGGTATGACAGAAACAGATTCATCAGCGCCTCGACCTCGCGCGGCGGGCGCTTCCAGTTTTCACTACTAAAGGCGAATAGGGTTAATACCTCGACCCCCTGCTCGCGGCAGGCACTTAACACTGCCCGTATCTGCTCTACCCCAGCCTTGTGACCGCTGACACCCACCTGGCCTTTAGCTTTGGCCCAGCGGTTATTGCCATCCATGATAATGCCGATATGGCGCGGCGTTGCCAGCGGCCCTAACTCTTGGCTCAACATACTGCCCTATATAAAATCCGTTTAAATTTCCATCAGGTCTGCTTCTTTCACAGACAGGGCCTTATCCACTTCGGCCACAAATTTATCGGTGATTTTTTGAATATCATCCTGGGCGCGACGATCGTCGTCCTCGGTGATCTCCTTTTCTTTGAGCAGATCTTTAACATCGGCATTGGCATCGCGGCGGATGTTGCGAATAGAGATACGGGCATTCTCGGCCTCAGAACGAGCCTGCTTGATATAGCCTTTGCGGGTCTCTTCGGTCAGCGGTGGCATGGGCACGCGGATCAGCTCACCGGTGGTTACTGGGTTGAGGCCCAGGTCGGATTTCATGATCGCCTTCTCGATCTCGGGCACCATGGGCTTTTCCCAGGGGCTAACGGACAGAGTGCGGGCATCCAGCACCGAGACATTGGCCAC
>JAOXRV010000337.1 GCA_025800435.1 Cellvibrionaceae bacterium
AACAGGGCAGCCCAAACCGGCTCTAATGTCATGATAATGGCCGAGTGGCTGGCGGGCGCTAAGCTCTGTCCGCTGGTTTGTAGCAGAAAGCGTAAGCTGGTTGCGATCAGTGCACTGGCCGCCAGCCAGCCCCAAATCGCGGGAGGTTGCTGAAAATCCCAGCTTTCTAAAGCGGCTGAGCCGCCCGCCGTGATGACACCGGTCAGCAATAATTGAACGGCCGTCAAAGGTAGTGGCGAGATCTTCGCGGCTGCGCGGGAGTTGAGGATAAACACGAATGCGATAAACAGCGCCGATAGCAAAAAATAGATCTCAGCTAGACCAAACCGCAGCTCGCTATCCAGTGATAAGCATGCTAACCCGGCCACCACAAACGGGAGTGATATAAACACATAACGGTTGGGACGCTCGCCAAGCAGGAGGCTGATCAACGGCACCATCACGATACCCAAGCTGGTGAGGAATGCCCCGACGCCAATATGAGACGCATGTTTCAGGCCTAAAATCCAAAACGTCATCGCAATACCAAATGTCACGCCAACCACCGTGGCGCTGCGCCACTGGTACGCACTAAAGTTGCGCAGCGCCCTCCAGCCAATGACCGCCAGAATGAGCCCAGCACTTGTGAAGCGCAGGGCCATAAAGAGCAGTGGTGAAAGACCTTGAACCGCTTCGCGCGAGAAGATCCAACCGGCCGCTGCAACGAGTGTGGTGATCAGTAGTAGGAGATCTGCTCGGTGATGTGTGGTCACGCTTACCGTCCTGTCTGTAACCCATGTGAAAAGGGCAGCATGGTAGCAAAATTCAGCGGCTAAACCGTGCTTTTACGGCTGCATAAGTGTGTTGCAGCGGGGTAGATGTTGGGTAAGCGGTGCTGTGAAATGGGTCATTTCAAACGTGCGTTTATTAATATCTTACTAATATTGGGATCACTACTATGCGCAGCTTTTAACCAATTAAAGGCACAAAACATGGCAGTTTCGCTTCGGAATCTGAAACGCAGACGGGTTTCCAAGCCAGTTGAGGCAGTACTGGTTTCGCTCTTAATGGCAGCAGGCAGCACCTCGCTCGCAGCAGACGAAAAACGCATCGCGATCGTCTACTCTGACGAGAGTGCAGAGCAATTTTACGATAAATTTGCTTACCAGCAGCTCTTTGCCGCATCCCAGTATCAAGCGACGATGGCGGGAATACCGTTCGATCTGATCAACGCCGCTGAGTTAACACAGTCTGAGCAACTGAAGCGTTACTCCGCTATTTTGATGCCAAATCTATCGCATATTCAGGCGGACTGGCGCGAGGCGATCGAGGCTTCGCTGGCTGAGGCAACCGCAGCAGGCGTTAGCTTAATCACCGCCGGAAACTTCTTAACCAATGATGCCGACGGCACTGTCCTGGCGGGCAACCCTTATCGTGCCACTGAAAACCTGCTGCAGCTGAGCTATTCCCAGTATTTTGGCGGAG
>JAOXRV010000338.1 GCA_025800435.1 Cellvibrionaceae bacterium
TGGCCAAAAAAACCGCCCAGATGGGCCTGGCCGGTAAAGGCCGAGGCGGCAAAATTACCCACGTGGCCAACCCCTATCTCCGCCGCCTCTAACTCGGTGGTGGCCAGGCCGGCGTTGACGGTGTGGCTAAATAAATCAAACAGGGTTTTGCCCTGGCGCTGCCAGTTTTCGGCAAAATCCGTTTGATAGCCGCCTAAGATATAAACCCCGCTCACTTTTGAAACTCACGAATAGTGGCGCCATCGGCCCAGGTGGCGTGGGTGCCGCTGCAAATACGGTGGGGCAAAATAATCCGGCACACGGGGCCGGCTTCAATATCTTTGGCGTCCACCAAAATACATTCGGAGCGGTCTTGTTTTAGGTCGGTAATAAAGCTGACCAGGTAGCCGTCGTCCTCGTCCTTGGCATTGATACGGGGCACAAACGGCGCCTCGCTGCCAAAGCGCTGCTCGCCAAAGGGCAGGCTCCAGGACTCGCCGGTTTCCAAATCGTGCTTGACCAGGCCGGAGAATAAAAACCAACCCGGCTCGGTCCAGGTGGAATAGGCGTAGCGGCTTTTGCGGCCGGCGTACTGCTGGTTAAAGGTGCCAAATTCCAGCAAGCGCTCATCCAGGTGGTACTCGCGCACGGCGCCGGTTTTCAGGTTAAAGTGCCAGCGGTGCAGCTTGGGCTTAAAGGATTTCTCATCGATACCGGCCAGGGCCTTGCCGACGTTTTCGGGCAGGCCGGCAATCGGCTCCGGATCTGGGGCCTCTTGGAAGTAACCATCCACAATCAGCTCATCGCCTTCTTCATAGGCGTTCATCCAGTGCAGCACATAGGTGGGTTCGGCCTCGAACCACATAATATCGTCTTCGCTGCCATAGCGGGGCAACACCGCAAAACGGGTGGGCAGCTCCTTGTGGAACTTCATCCGAAACTTGCCGGTTTCCTTTAACACTTCCTGGTCGTAAAAATACGGCAGGTCGACCAAAATGGAGTAGTTCTCCGAAAACGCCATATCGTGGGGCATACGCGGCCCGGGCAATGGCACTGGGGTGTAGTGAACCAGTTTATTGTCTTTATCCACCACCCCATAGTGCTGGTAAGGCGGGTGCATGGAGTAGTTAAAAAACAGCAGCTCGCCGGTGCGCTCATCCACCTTGGGGTGGGCGGAAATACCGTCCAGCGGGGTCCAGCTTTCGGTGCCGTGCTGTTCCAGGGTGTAGGGATCGAGGCGGTAGCCATCCCCACACTGCCAAAAAGTCGACAAAATTTTACCCGCGTGCACCACCACATCGGTGGAGGAGGCATCTTTCATATATTCCTGCACCCCCCAGCCTGGGCGCTTGGAACGGCTGGGGCTATTGCCCACACCGGCCCATAAAGACTCACCCGCCTCCTGTTCGGCGACAAAGCCCTTGGTGCGCACAAAACGGTTGCGGTAGCTGGCCTTACCGTCGCGAAAGGCCATGATATGAATCATCGAGTCGCCGTCAAAGGGGTGGTAATTGCCGATCGGCTCGTTCACCTGATTTTCGGTATTGCGCACATAGACACCGTCAATATCATCGGGAATGGTGCCAATCACCTCCATATCTTCGGCATTCACCTCATCGTAATTTGGCGTCCAGGCGCCATTTAGATAGGGGTGGTGATTCGGTTTTAGGGTGTGTTTTACGGTATTTTTCCAGGTGACGGCCATACGCTAACCTCTGTTAATCATTATATTATTGTAGATTTGCACGCCTGACGGCGTGCTCCTCCGATACTACTGTTACGAGACTTTCAAAACTACTGCTGTGAGACTTTTATAACTACCGTTATAAGACTTTTATAAATAGAACCCTAAGACCCCGTAACTATTGTTATGAGACTCTATGTAAAATATTGATCTATGTCAAATACCCAAGTGCGCCTTTTTATGCCCACACAAACTGTGGATTTATTTGATTACAGGTCTTTGCTAGAATCCCCGGGATGAATATCAGCCACCTAATTTTAAACAGCTATATCGCCCAAGCCCTTGATATTATTGGCGATCGCTGGTCGTTGTTGATATTGCGCGAGGCCTTTTATGGGCGCAGCCGGTTTGAGGAATTTATCCAGCATACCGGCGCCAGCCGCGCCACCCTAAGCCGCCGGCTCGAAGCTTTGATCGACAATAATATTTTGCAAAAACGGCCACAAAAGCCCGGCGCCAGCCGTTTTATCTACTGTTTTACCGAACGCGGCATAGCCCTGGCCGGGCCGTCACTGCTGGCCCAGCAGTGGGATTCAAAACGCCCGGCTGCCCAGCGCCAGCGCCCCAAACCCAAGCTGCGCCACAGCAGCTGTGGCCATAGGCTCAAGCCCCAGGCAGTGTGCCGCTGCTGCGGCCAAGTATTGGAATACGACGATGTGCGCTGGACGGTGGGCAAAGATCAATTAGAGCAACAACTGCAAGAGCTGCGCTCGATTCATCAACAGCGGCGAGTGCGCGATTCGGGCCAAGTTAAAGCCGATGCCGATGATCTTATCTATTTAATTGGCGACCGCTGGACCCTGCTGATTTTAATTCTCAGTTTTTTTGGCAGCTGCCGCTACGATGACTTTAGCAAACAATTAAATATCGCCCCCAGCATCTTGGCCGGGCGGCTTAAAACCATGGTCAGCGGTGGCATTATGAAGCGCCGGCGCTACCAGCAGCACCCGCCCCGCTATGAGTACCAGCTGACCAATAAGGGCAAATCCATCTTCCCGTTTATTATGGCCCTGCGCCAGTGGGCACTGGAGCGCTTACCCAGCGATTCCGCCGCCCCCACCCTACTGCACAAGCCCTGCGGCCAGTTATTAGAGGTAGACGTCGTTTGCGGCCACTGCCAACAGGTGCCGGCAGCGGCAGAGATTGAGCTAAGGGGCTATTGAGTAACCCGGCGGCGGGGCAATATGGCAGCTCGCACGCTTTAGGGCCCCGCTGAGCGTCATCGAGTCATTCAGAGGTACCCAGCTTAAGACTTTTTCTTAGCGGCTTTCTTTTTCGCACTGGACTTGCTGGTGCTGGATTTTTTCACGGTCTTGCTGGCCTTATTTTTGGCCTTAGATTTTTCGGCTTTAGGTTTGCTCTGGGCTTTAGCTTTGCTCTGAGCTTTAGATTTAGATTTGCTCTTGGCAGTGGCTTTACTCTCGGCAGTTTTATCCTTAGCAGCGGATTTGGCCTTGCCAGAGCTGGCCCGGCAATAACCTTTTACCTTCTTGCCGTCTTTTCGGGTGTAGGGGTCAACCCATGAACAACTGCCGGCCTTACCACAGGCGGTTTTGGCCTGGCCTTTACAGTCTTTTGCCAAGCTGATGTTACTCAAACTTAAGGCCAGTACAGTAAACAATAATGTGATAGTGGTTTTCATCCTTCTCTCCCCGGTGGGTGGTTTATTGACAGAGAATCATCATAGGCAGTCGTGATTTGGATGCTAGAGCCAGAAGCATTAACTCATACTGAATCACCAATTTGGCCCAGAAAACCCCTTATAAAAGCGCCATTTTTAGAGTTGACCCCGATCAGAGGCCTACCTATAGTAGTGGCCTTTTTAGCATCACCACTGGCACCACCATGCAATATTGGCAAGATATCGACCCGGGCCGACAGTTTCAGGCCGGCCCCCTGGCATTGAGCAAAGCGGACATTCTGGAATTTGCCGCCGAGTTTGACCCCCAACCCTTTCACCTCAGCAGCGAGGCGGCGGACAACTCCATATTCGGCGGCCTGTGCGCTAGCGGCTGGCAGG
>JAOXRV010000346.1 GCA_025800435.1 Cellvibrionaceae bacterium
ACACATCCCAGCGTGCTTTGCAAGAGGTTTTTTACATATTTTCAAGCGCTTAGGCCCGAAACTTACCCTTGCTTGAAAGGCCCTTAAAACGCCTTTCAGCACCCCCTGCCACGGCAGGAGAGGCGCGCATTATACGCAGACCAATTTACTTGGCAAGGGCTTTTTGTAAAAAGATTACCGATGTCGAAATGGCGGATACAAAACGGGCAAAGCGACTGATTTTCCTACCAAACCGGGGCGACTTGCGCGCGCCCAGCTAGATAAAAATAGTGGAAATTTCGGGGGCTGCAAGTCCCCGCAAAAAATTAGGCACCTAGCTTGACAGGACGCATAAGGCGCCAGAACCACAAAGCCGGCCCAGATAGGCCATAGAGGCCGAAAATAACCAATAACATGGTCGATGGCGCACTGGTCACCACCGCAAAGGCGATAACAATGGCCAACATCACCACAAACGGCACCCGGCCGCGGAGGTCGATACCCTTAAAGCTGCTGTATTGAAGGTTGGAGACCATAAATAGGCCCACAAAGATGGTCAGCAAGGCAATGGCAATGGCTAACTCTTTACCCGGCTGGGTATCGTGCCACTGCCAGATAATGCCGGCGATAATCGCCGCTGCTGCCGGACTGGCCAGGCCGACAAAATAGCGCTTGTCGACTTCATCAACCTGGGTATTAAAGCGTGCCAGGCGCAGGGCCGCACAGGCGGCGTAGGTAAAGGCAGCGGTCCAGCCAAATTTGCCGAGACCGGCAAAGCCCCAGGAGAACATCACCATCGCCGGGGCTAGGCCAAAGGAAACCATATCCGAGAGGGAATCGTACTGCACACCAAAATCCGAGGCAGTATTGGTCATCCGCGCCACACGACCATCGAGGCCATCGAGAATCATAGCCACAAAGATAGCGATGGCCGCGGCCTCAAAATTATGGTGCATACCGGCGATAATGGCGTAGAAGCCACTGAACAAAGCGCCGGTGGTGATCAGATTGGGCAGCAGATAGACCCCGCGCCGGGTCACCTTTTTACCGTCTTCAGCCACCTCTTCGATATGCTCATCCACGGGAATCAGGTGCTCAATGCCCTTGTCTGCCCGCTCCTGCTGATCGCCCTGTGCCTCTGGCTCTGTCATACCCATCCCAATAATGTCGATTTAACCCGCGCATAATACTGGGCCGCTGGCGAAAACGCTATATAGACACTATCGTTTCGAAACATAAGCCTAACACACCCACTTCAGCGGCTTCGCAACCGAGCCTTGTGCGGGTGTCCGCTTCTGGGGGACGCACGAGTCCATCCCTGGAGCTCTCGTCCGCCATCCCTGGCTCCCAAGCCCCCAGAAGCGGACACCCACACAAGGCTCTACTCAAGCAATCAATTCCTGAACGGTAGATCAGCAAATAAGACCACACAACCCCAACCAAAAAGCCCCGGCACTGCCAGGGCTTTGAGGACCACCGATAAAGGGGGCTATTGCTATGGTGCTATTTTATTCGGCCCGACCACAGGCCAGCACTCTTAGTTTTTGGTCTTATCGATGATTTTGTTGGACTCAATCCAAGGCATCATGGCGCGCAGTTGGGCACCGGTTTGCTCAATGGGGTGGGCCGCATTGTTGCGACGACGGGCCGTCATGGAAGGATAGTTGGTCTGGCCTTCGCTGATAAACATTTTGGCGTACTCACCGCTCTGGATACGCTTAAGGGCGTTGCGCATAGCTTCGCGAGATTGCTCATTGATAACCTCGGGGCCAGTCACATACTCACCGTACTCCGCATTGTTGGAGATGGAGTAGTTCATATTGGCGATACCGCCTTCGTACATCAGGTCAACAATCAACTTCAGCTCGTGCAGACACTCAAAGTAAGCCATTTCAGGGGCGTAACCGGCTTCGGTCAGGGTTTCAAAGCCCATTTTAACCAGCTCAACCGCACCGCCACACAATACCGCTTGCTCACCAAACAGATCGGTTTCGGTTTCGTCTTTAAAAGTGGTTTCAATAATACCGGAGCGGCCGCCGCCAACGCCCATGGCGTAAGACAGGGCAACGGTCTTGGCATTGCCGGAAGCATCTTGGTGGATAGCGATCAGATCGGGGATACCGCCGCCGTTAACAAACTCGTTACGCACGGTGTGGCCGGGGGCCTTAGGCGCAACCATGATCACGTCCAGATCAGCGCGGGGCTCAACCTGGTTGTAAAGAATAGCGAAACCGTGAGCAAAGGCCAGGGTAGCGCCCTGCTTGATATTGGGCTCAATCTCTTCTTTATACAGCTGGCCCTGGAACTCATCGGGGGTAAGAATCATCACCACATCGGCAGAGGCAACGGCCGAGGGCACATCGCTTACTTTCAGGCCGTGGGCTTCAGCTTTAGCAACAGAAGAAGAATTGGGGCGCAGGCCAACGGTGACATCCACACCAGAGTCTTTCAAATTGCAGGCGTGGGCGTGGCCCTGTGAACCATAACCGATAATAGAAACTTTTTTACCCTGGATAATCGACAGGTCGCAGTCTTTATCGTAATAAACTTGCATGCTTATGCTCCAAAATTAGGCGGGCTTGCCAGCATCGGCTTCCCATTGACGGTGCAAGTCTAGCCGAGCCCACCACTTGCGTAAAATGATATATTTGCAATATAGTATCCCACTTTTCGCAATACGATAAACCCATGGATACTCGCAGCCTGGAAGTCTTTCTTCACCTCTCCCAAAGCCTACACTTTGGTCGCAGCGCCGAGGCCCTAAACCTTAGCCCCTCGGCACTGAGCCGGCAGATCAAACAGCTAGAAGAAAAGCTCGGCTGCACCCTGTTTGAGCGGGATAACCGCAGCGTACGCCTAAGCAACGAGGGTCAGGCCCTACAAGCCTACGCCCGGGAAACCCTGCAACAGTGGCAGAGTTTTAAACACAGTCTGCACAGCGAAGAACTGCGCGGCCGCATCAGCCTCTACTGCTCGGTCACCGCCAGCTATAGCCTGCTGTATGAAATCTTGCGCCAGTTTCGCCGCGCCCACCCCAAGGTGGAGCTAACCATCCACACCGGTGACCCGGCCCAGGCCATCCCCAGGGCACTGGCCGGGGATGAAGATTTTTGTATCGCCGCGCGGCCCAATAAACTTTCGCCCCAGCTGGCCTTTCACAGTATGAAGCACTCGCCGCTGCTGTGTATTGGCCCGGCGGAGCAGGTATTTGAAGAGCCGCAAAAGCTTAAAGACTGGGGCGCAGCGCCGCTGATACTGCCCGAGACCGGCCTCACCCGAGAGCGGGCCAACGCTTGGTTTGCCAAAGGAGAAATCAGCCCCAATATTTACGCCCAGGTAAGCGGCCACGAGGCGGTGGTCAGCATGGTGGCACTGGGCCTGGGCCTGGGGATCGTGCCCAAGCTAGTGCTGGACAATAGCCCCCTGGCCAGCCAGGTGCGTGTATTAGATGCCCAACTGCCCCTGGGTATTTACGATGTGGGCATTTGCACACAGCGCAAACGGCTGGATAAAGACAGTTTGATACAAGGGTTTTGGCAGCTGCTGCAGAAGTAGCGGCGCCAGGGCGCCGCTGGATAGATAACGCTTAATAACTCAATCAGCGAGAAAAGCGAACCCGCCACCCGGCCAAACCAGCCATTAGCAAACCCAACAAGCCAAAACCAAAACTGCCCAAGGCCGGCACCGGCTGAACCGGCCCGGCCTGCGAGCGCAGCGCTATTACATATAAGTGATCGCTGCCCTTGCCGTTCTGAAACTGGTAGCCATTAAGGGTACTAAAATACCAAGCGTGCTCAGGGTTGGGAGCATATTCTGTCTCTGACCAGTAAACATAGCTTTCCATATTGCTAAAGGGGCCGGTGTTTTGCAGGCAATGAGGGAGCGTGCCAATACAGTTGTCTTGCGCATGATTGGGGTTACCCAGGCCATGCGGCTGCGCCACATTAAACAAATGCCCAAGCTCGGAGCTGGTGCAGCGATAGCCAAATTTTTGACCACTGACATCGGTGCCCGAACAACTGACATCGGGCTGGTGGGTGGCTGGCTGGCGCCAGTCGCTATAGCCCAGATAAGCCTGGGCATTGAGTACCGCCACCCAGGCTTGGGCTTCGTACCAGTTCAAAAGCCCACCTTCAAAACCGCCCGCGCCATCGCAAATTTCTTGCTTAGTTTTACCCGAGCGCTGCGCAGCTGGCAATGATAGGGGGTCAAATGCCTGCCATAAGGCGTTGTTGGCATCGCAACTGGTTTTTACCAAGTTGGCATCTTTAAGCCAGGTGATATTTTGGCTGGTATCCTCAATCAAGCCATTGCCCAGATCAATCAGCTCAGCACTGACGGACACTGAAAAAACGGCGACGAACACAGAGCTTAGCGCCAAAAAACCACTTTTCATGATCAAACCTTTGAATGGTCAATTATCATTTCAGTTAACAATAATTACGCACTTTTTTCAAGGTTTATAAACTTGTCGCGCAGCGACATCACAACTCTGAATAAAGATCAAAATTGAAAATAGCGGGCATTAAAGTCGTAAGCGTTAAAGCAGAAAGGCATAAAATTGACAGCATTCTCAGCGCCTGGATCACGCACGCTCACGGCGACAGTAATTTGTCGCCCACTATGGCGCGATGTTTATCGCCACAGCTGGTGCTGACTAGGGCAGAAGCTTGGCACTGGAACTTCAGGCGGTGTCGATTTGCCCGAGCGAACAACCCATATCTACGCATCAACCTTGACCTTATCATTGCGGCCCCGGTCGTCGACATTGGTATTGAATAGCCAGGCGATGCTGAGAACTGCAACGCACTCGGTTGCCGACCAGAACAAACAATTGCGCGCGTTAATAAAACAATCCGTATTCTGCAAACATTAAGCGCTGCCACCGCCCGGGTACAGTCGTCGTTGTTATTGAGATTACCCAGACTAAGGGGCGGCACCAGATTCAATAGACCTAAAGCGAGGCGATAAAACAGCCGCAGATTATCAACTCTATCCCGAGGGCGAGCTACGCCCTCGGCCAGCAATTTACAGTATTGGTTTACTTAAATAATCGGCCGCGTCGCCCGGCGAGCAGCAACGTCAGCAGGCTCATCAGGGCCAAACCCAAACCGCCCATTGCAGGCACCGCCCTGGCAGGAGCCTGCGCCACCTGTCCTGAGCGCAACGCCAGTACATAAAAGGAGCGAGTCACTTTACTGTAATTACCCAAGAAGCCGAAATCGGTTCTAAAACTCCAGGCATTGGTGGTCAGCGGGGTATAGTCCGCACCGGTAAAGTAGTGTTCGCTTTGCATATTGTTAAACAGGCCGGTGTTTTGCAAGCAAAACGGACTGCTGCCGCCAGAGTGGCAGTTGTCATCCAGGTTATTGGGATTGCCGAGGCCGGCGGGAGCGGGGGCAGCAAATAAATGACCGAACTCAGAGCCGGTACAGCGGTAGCCGTAATTTTGGCCATTGCCATCGGTATCCGAACAACTGGCGTCCGGCTGGACCACATTCGGCAGGCGCCAATCGTTGTAACCCAGGTAATTTTGGGCATTGAGCAGCGCGACCCAGGCACCCGCTTCGTACCAATTTAATTGACCACCGGCATTGCCGCCGAGCCCATCACAGATCTCTTGCTTGGTATTACCTGAGCGCTGGGCAAGGGGCAAAGCCAAGGGGTCAAAAGCCTGCCACAGGGCATTGTTGGCATCACAGCTGGTCTTTACCAGGTTGGCATCCTGCAACCAGGTAACATTTTGTACCGTATCGCTAAGTAAACCATTGCCGTGATCGATCAAGGCGGCTTGGGTAAAAACAGAAGGGGTTAATAAGACAAAACTAAGGGCGAACTGTGTTTTTTTCACGACTACATCTCGAAATTAATACTAATTGATTATTTTACACTTCGAGGGACTTTACCGTAAAGACCCGGCAGTAGTATTGAAAAATCCTGGTAGCGAATGGGCGTCTTTGCCAGCTTTCTTTGCCGACTTTCTTTGCCAATTGCAATCGTCAAGCCCAGCCGAGCTTAGGTAATAACACAAGATGGTGGCGCCGCTGCTTGCGCTAGCAGCGGCGGCCCGGCCTAGAGACTGAGCACCTTCTCACCTCGGGCAATACCCGAAACCCCAGAGCGCACCACCTCCAGTATCTGCGCATCGCTTACCGCCTGCACAAAGGCATCGAGCTTATCCGAAGCGCCGACAATTTGGACGGTGTAAACGGTGCTGGTGACATCCACAATCTGGCCGCGAAAAATATCCACGCAGCGCTTAACTTCTTCGCGCAAATTGCCGCTGGCTTTTACTTTCACTAACATTAACTCGCGCTCAATATGTGAGCCCTCGGTCAGGTCGACAAGCTTGACCACGTCGATCAGCTTGTTTAAGTTTTTGGTGATCTGCTCGATCACATGCTCGCTGCCAATGGTGGTCAGGGTTAAACGCGATAGGCTGTTATCGTCGGTTGGCGCCACGGTTAGGGTTTCAATGTTATAACCGCGCTGGGAAAACAAACCCACCACCCGCGAGAGGGCACCCGGGGCGTTTTCCATCAACAGGGAAATAATGCGAACGCTTTTGCCGCCGTCTTTAATCTCTGCCATCTTAGGTACGCTCCGTCTTACTTAACCACATATCACGCATTGCACCATTGGGCGCCACCTGCATTGGGTAAACATGCTCGGATTGATCCACATAGATGTCCATAAAGACCACTCGATCTTTCATAGCGAAACATTCTTCCAGCTTAGCCTTTAACTCGCTGCGCTCGGTCACGCGCATGCCCACATGGCCGTAAGATTCCATCAACTTGACAAAATCTGGCAGCGACTCCTCGTACAAGCTTTCTGAGTAGCGGCCATCGTAATGCAAATCTTGCCACTGACGCACCATGCCCAGGGCCTGGTTATTAAGGCAAATAATTTTCACCGGCAGATGGTATTGGGTGCAGGTGGAAAGCTCTTGAATACACATCTGGATAGAGCCTTCACCGGTCACACACACCACGGTTTGCTCGCGCTCGCCAAACTGGGCACCCATAGCCGCGGGCAAGCCAAAACCCATGGTGCCAAGGCCGCCGGAGTTGATCCACTGGCGCGGGCGCTTAAACGGATAGTACTGGGCCGCAAACATCTGGTGCTGGCCCACATCCGAAGTCACAATCGCCTCGCCATTGGTGACTTCATGCAGGGCCTGGATAACCTCTTGGGGCTTGATTTGACCAGTGCTATCAAAGCGATTTTTGGTGTACAAACCGTGACGTTCGCGCCAATCGTTAATCTGCTGCCACCAATCGTTTAGGGCCTGCTCATCCGGGCTGGTTTTGCTGTTCTTTAACAAATCCAACATTTCGCCCAGCACGCTCTGCACTGAACCCACAATCGGCACATCGGCCTGAATGGTTTTAGAAATAGAGGCGGGATCGATATCCACATGGATAATCTTGGCGCCGGGGCAGAACTTGGATGGGGTATTGGTGACCCGGTCATCAAAGCGCGCACCAATGGCCAAAATCACATCGGCGTGGTGCATAGCGGTATTAGCCTCGAAAGTGCCGTGCATACCCAGCATGCCCAAAAACTGCTGATCGGTACCGGGGAAAGAACCCAGACCCATCAGGGTATTGGTAACCGGGTAGTTTAACTGGCGTGCCAACTCGGTCAGCTGTTTAGAGGCATCGCCAAGCACCACGCCACCACCGGCGTAGATTACTGGGCGCTTAGCTTCTAACAACAGCTGTACAGCCTTTTTAATTTGGCCGCTGTGGCCTTTTTCGGCCGGGAAATAAGAGCGAATCTTGACCTTCTTGGGGTATTCATACTCATAGGTTTCCGCCGGGCTGGTGACATCTTTGGGCACATCAATCACCACCGGGCCGGGGCGGCCGGTAGTGGCAATATAAAATGCTTTTTTAACCGTGTCGGGAATCTCGCTGGCACATTTAACCAGGAAACTGTGCTTAACGATGGGCCGGGAAACCCCAACCATATCCGTTTCCTGAAAGGCGTCTTCACCAATTTTGTCACTCGGCACCTGGCCAGAGATCACCACCATAGGAATAGAATCCATATAGGCGGTGGCAATGCCGGTAATGGCATTGGTGGCGCCGGGGCCAGAGGTGACCAGAACAACCCCCGCCTGGCCGGTGACGCGGGCATAGCCATCGGCTGCATGGGTAGCGGCCTGCTCGTGGCGCACCAGAATATGTTTCACCGCTTTATTGCGAAAAATCGCATCGTATATATGCAGCGCGGAACCACCTGGGTAGCCGAATACGTATTCAACCCCCTGGTCTTGTAAGGAGCGTACCAGCATATCGCCGCCGGATAGCATTTCCACTTGAGTTCTCCTTAAAATTAATCAAAACGCAAATAGCCCGGTTCTACTTAGGTAGCCGGACTCAGTAAAATGTAAATCGCCCTTTTCAGTCCGCCACAGGTTAGTGGCCGGATCCAGGGAGGATGTAGCGGTTGCTACACCCCCGCGGTGAGGATGGTTTTGCAAACGGTTGGCTTGCACGGGTAGACTGCAGCTGCGGCCTTCGGTTTTGGCCGCTGATACCGGGTTTGGCGGTTGTCAATCTACGCCCATCTTGCGTACCGCTAATTTTGGACAAGTCTATGCTAATGTCAAGCGCTACTAAGCTAGAATAGCCCTTTAGCAGTAGCCACAGCTGGCAAAAATGGCGATTTTCTCACCCAGTTAGTAAAATGCCCTTTATAATGTAGGCAGCGCTCGCCATCGGAACAGTTACTATGCAAAGCACTCGCACCAATAAGCCACTACTCGCCATCGCCCTGGGCATCGCACTGCTCGGCGGCAGCTTAAGCAGCCCCGAGCTCAGCGCCGCCAAAAAATTTTATAAATGGGTCGATAAAGACGGTGTGGTTCACTACAGCGCCACCCCACCCAAAGGCCAGAAAGCCGAACTGATCACCACCCTCACCGGCCGCAGCAGCACGCCAGTCAAGCAAAAGCCGGCCGAGACCAAGGCCGAGAAAAAAGCCACAGAAGCCATTGCCGAACCCGCCAAAGACCCCGCTCTGTGTAAACGAGCCCAGCGTAACTTAAAAGTTTTAGAGAGCAACCACCGGGTAAGAATCAAAGGTGAAGATGGCAACCTGAGCATGCTCAGCCACGAGCAGAAACAAAAGCAGATAGACGCTGCCAAAAAGGTTATAGACCAATACTGCGGCCGCTAAAGCTATTTAACCACCTTCAAACTGGGGCGCCCACCGCCCTTGGGGCCAGGCGCAGGCTTGGGACTATCTGCGCCTCTACCCGGCTCTGGTGGT
The DNA here is from genome assembly GCA_025800435.1 of Cellvibrionaceae bacterium. Taxonomy (GTDB): domain Bacteria; phylum Pseudomonadota; class Gammaproteobacteria; order Pseudomonadales; family Cellvibrionaceae; genus Pseudoteredinibacter. Next base: position 9,262 of record JAOXRV010000346.1, read on the forward strand.
TCGGGTGTCGGCGGTTCGGGCTCTGGCTCAAATAACAAACCCTGGCCATTCTCGCGGGCATAGATACGCAATACGCTGTGGTAAGGCAAAAATATATCGGTTGGCACGCCGCCAAAGCGAGCACTAAAGAAGATAGCGCTATTATCCATCGCCATACCGCTAACGGCGCTCGGGGCGATATTTAACACCACCAAACCCTCTTCGTTAACATACTGCTGGGGCACTTCCACCCCCTGGGCATAGGCGTTAACCAAAACATAAGGGGTGCAATCGTTATCCACAATCCACTCGTACAAAGCCCTAACTAAGTACGGCCGACGGCTTGTCATCGTCACAATTGCACCTCTATGCTAGCTAGCTATGGCTCTAAGCGCGCATCTCGCGCTCAAGCTCAGTCAAACTCTCCTGGAAGGATTCACGCTCAAACAAACGGGCCATATAATCGTGTAATGGCTGGGCCTGCTTGGTATTGGGAATTTTCACTTCCATCTGCTCCAGGCGCCACAAGATAGGGGCCAGGCAGCAGTCTACCAAGGTGAACTCCTCGCTCATAAAGAAAGGCATCTCGGCAAAAATAGGGGCAACCGCCAGCAGGCTGTCTTTTAGATCTTTGCGCGCCTTGGTCACCGATTCTTTATTATTATCCGCGAGGATAATATCCACCTGGGGGCTCCAATCGCGCTCAATGCGATGCATCCACAGACGGCTCTGGGCCCGCGCCACGGGATAAACCGGCAACAGCGGCGGATGCGGGAAGCGCTCGTCCAGGTACTCCATCATCACCTTGGATTCATACAGGGACAAATCCCGGTCAACCAGAGTTGGCAAGGCGTTATAAGGGTTCAGATCCGCCAGCTCTTCGGGCTTATTGGCGGGATCCACATCGATTATATCAACCGACACACCTTTTTCCGCCAAGACAATACGTACGCGGTGGCTGTAGTGATCCCTAGCATCAGAAAAATATGTCATGGAAGAGCGTTTTGCCCCAACCCCAACTGCCATTATTCCACCTCTTTGTTCTAACTTTAAAAAAAACGAACGGGCGACCCTTGTTTAAGGGCCGCCCGATAACTGCTCAGCATGCAACTGCCTAGTGAATATCGCGCCAATAGTCTCGCGCCAACAGGTACGAGAACAGGCCAAACACCAAAATAAACAGTAATACATATACCCCTATGCGCTGGCGCTCCAGGGCGGCGGGCTCGGCTAGGTATTCCATAAAGTTAACCAAGTCGTAGACCGCTTTTTCATATTCCTCAGCGTTCATGCTGCCTTTAACATCGCCCACTGCCAGCGCGCCGCAGGGGTCGTCCATCAACATGTCACCAGAGATAGGATCGCGCTTAGGCTTGCCGTGATCATAAACCGGGCCGGGGGCACACTCTTGCAGACCTTGCAGCTCCAGCATTACGTGGGGCATACCCACCTTGTCGAAGGTGCGGTTGTTAACACCTAAGGGGCGCGTGTCATCTTTGTAGAAAGTCAGCATATAGGTGTACAACCACTGGGGGTTGCGCGAGCGAGCCACCAGGGTCAGGTCTGGAGGTGTGGCACCAAACCACTTCTTGGCGGCCACATCGTCCATGGAGTTGGTCATCAGCGAGCCAACCGCAGAACCGTCAAAGATCATCTGCTCTTTCATCAGCTCCGGGTCGATACCCAGGTCATCGGCAACGCGGCCGTAGCGAGAGAAGCTCGCCTCGTGACAGCCCATGCAGTAGTTGATAAACCACTTGGCACCGTTTTGCAGAGACTGTTTATCTTCCAGGTTGGGGGTCATCTCGTAGCAGTCGATGCTGCCACAAGATTTTTCACCCGCAGCGCCCACCGCCTTAATGGGCACAATCGTCAAGACGATAAACAGGATAAAGCCACCCCATACCAGCGGCGCGGGCAGACCTTTCATCTGCACCCGCTCGGGCTCGGGCGAGCACTTCTCGATCTTGGTCCAGAAGGGCATACCGATAAAGTAAGCGAAGTAAATAATGGTACAAATTTGCGCCAAGGCAGTGCGGCCAGGGGTAGGCGACTTAACACCTAAGTAACCCAGGATCACAAATGCCGCCGCAAATACAATCAGAGCAATACGACTGAAATTGCCTTTGTAGCGCATCGATTTAACCGGCGACCTATCCAGCCAAGGCAGCACAAACAGGATGGCAATTGCCCCAGCCATGGCGACCAAGCCCAGGAATTTCGCAGGCAAGGGGCCAATATCAAAGGTTATCGCCCGCAAAATTGCGTAGAAGGGGGTGAAATACCACACCGGCGCAATATGCGGCGGCGTCTTCAGGTTATTCGCCTCTTCAAAGTTGGCGAACTCCAGGAAGAAGCCGTTCATCTCGGGCATAAAGAAGATAACGAAGCAGAACACGAACAAGAATACGGACACGCCGATCAGATCGTGCACGGTGTAGAAGGGGTGGAAGGCCACGCCGTCTTTAGGGATACCGTTCTCGTCTTTGTTTTTCTTGATCTCAACGCCGTCAGGGTTGTTAGAGCCAACCTCGTGCAGAGCCAGCAGGTGCAATACCACCAGCAGCAGCAACACAATAGGTAGGGCAATCACATGCAGCGAGAAGAAGCGGGTCAGGGTGGCACCGGAGATCAGGTAATCACCGCGTACCCATTGCACCAGGTCGTCACCCACTACCGGGATGGCACCAACCAGAGATACAATCACCTGGGCACCCCAGTAGGACATCTGGCCCCAGGGCAGTACATAACCCATAAAGGCTTCGGCCATCAGCACCAGATAAATGGCCATACCGAAGATCCACACCAGCTCGCGCGGGGCTTTATAAGAGCCATACATCAAGCCGCGGAACATATGCAGATAGACCACCACAAAGAAGGCCGAGGCCCCGGTGGAGTGCATATAGCGGATTAGCCAGCCCCACTCGACATCACGCATGATGTACTCAACCGAGGCGAAGGCGCCCTCGGCACTGGGCTCAAAGAACATTACCAACCAAATGCCGGTCAGCAGCTGGTTGACCAGTACCAACAGTGACAGAACGCCAAAGAAGTACCAGAAGTTAAAGTTTTTGGGCGCGTAGTACTTGCCCATGTGGGTATCCCAGGCGCGCTGCACCGGCAGGCGTGCGTCGATCCAGTTCCACAGATTCACTAGCATATTCATCTCTTACGCCTCCGGGTCCAGACCAATGGTAATCACCTCATCGCTGTCAAAGCGATGGGGGGGGATCTCCAAATTAATGGGGGCGGGAACCGCTTTGTAAACCCGGCCGGCCAAGTCGAACTTAGAACCGTGGCAAGGGCAGAAGAAACCGCCTTTCCAGGCATCGCCGCCCAAGTCGGCCGCACCCACATCGGGGCGGTACATAGGCGCACAACCCAGGTGGGTACACAGGCCCAGCAGGATTGAGTATTCAGGCTTGATTGAGCGTACCGGATTTTTGGCGTACTCAGGCTGTGCCGACTCCTCTGAACCCGGGTCGCGCAGCTCGCTGTCCAGGCTCGGCAGATCGTCCAGCACCTCTTGGGTGCGGCGCACCACGTATACTGGCTTACCACGCCATTCCACGGTCACCATTTGACCGGGTTCTAGCTTGCTCAGATTATATTTAACCGGGGCACCAGCGGCTTTCGCTCTGGCACTCGGATTCCAGGACCCAACAAAAGGAACGGCTACACCTACTGCCCCGGCACCACCTACAACGCAGGTAGCAGCGGTCAAAAAGCGACGACGCCCTTGGTTCACTCCGCCATTGCTCATGACGATCTTCTCCCATTCCAGTACTGCAAGAGTAACTGTTTGAATTACAAAGGTTTACGGTTGATTCAATTTTTTGTGGTGTGATTTTAAAAATTGACACATGGTATAGAAAATGGGCCCTAGAAACAAGGAAAAGCAGGGCAAACGCAGGGGTTTTAGCGCTTTTTTCGGGCTTAGCCTGACCCACATCATGGCCGCGCCAAAACCACACCAAGGAACGAAAAACAGGCGAAAAAAAACCCAGATTGAATAACCTGGGTTTTTGATAGCACACAGCGACAAATTAACGCTTGGAGAACTGTGGCTTCTTACGGGCTTTACGCAGACCGACTTTCTTACGCTCAACCTCACGAGAATCGCGAGTTACGTAGCCAGCTTCACGCAGGCTTGGGCGCAGACCTTCGTCGTAAGCCATTAACGCACGGGTCAGACCGTGACGGATAGCCCCGGCCTGACCGAAGCTACCGCCGCCTTTTACAGTGGCGTTAACATCGAAAGACTCAACGTTTTCGGTCAGCTCCAGCGGCTGACGCACGATCATACGAGCCACTTCACGACCGAAATAATCTTCGATGCTGCGACCATTAATGGTGATTTTACCGCTGCCCTGGCTGATAAAAACGCGAGCAGTGGAGGTTTTGCGACGGCCAGTGCCGTAATATTGATTAGCTGCCATTGTCTTTATTCCTTATACGTCCAGTTCTTTGGGCTGTTGTGCGGCGTGTGGATGCTCGGCACCAGCGTAAACTTTTAACTTGCTGAACATAGCGCGGCCCAGGGGGCCTTTTGGCAGCATGCCCTTAACAGCGCTCTGAATGGTGCGCTCAGGGGCTTTTTCGATCAGCTTTTCGAAGCTGATGGATTTCAGACCACCGGGGTAGCCGGTGTGGCTGTGGTAGATTTTGTCTTTGGCTTTGTTGCCAGTGACGTGCACCTTTTCGGCGTTGATCACGACGATATAGTCACCGGTATCTACGTGAGGGGTAAACTCGGGCTTGTTTTTACCGCGCAAGCGGTCGGCAATCGCCACGGCCATGCGGCCCAGGGTCTTACCTTCAGCGTCGATCACGTACCAGTCGCGCTGGACGGTCTCGGGCTTGGCATTGTAAGTCTTCATGTTGTATCTGCCTTTAATGAATATACACTGCGGCGCCTAAATCCCTGCGCAAACCCGAAAACGGGCCCGAAAGGCCGGCAACCACAAAAAATGGAGCGCGGATTCTAATGGGGTACGGGGTAAAAAGCAAGCCTTTGGGGCTTCGATGTCTGGGGCTTGGAGCTTCGATGCTTGGGGCTTGGGGCTTGGGACTTGGGGGCTTCGACGCCGAGTCTTGGGGTGGGGTGTCGGTTCTGGGGGACGCATAAACCCATCCCTGGGGCTCTCGTCCGGCATCCCTGCCTCCCAAGCCCCCAAAAGCTATCACCCAACACAAAACTCTTTATTGTGGTGAATTCAAGTCTACACAGGTTACTGGTGATGCCGTTTTGAGTTCAGTCTGCCGGCATTGGGTTTTAGTTCTGCACTTTGGAGAGTCTTGGGGTGGGGTGTCGGTTCTGGGGGCTTGGGAG
>JAOXRV010000347.1 GCA_025800435.1 Cellvibrionaceae bacterium
GGTGACCAATATGCTCTGTGCCGACTACACACCAGAGCAGATAGCTGCAGAGCGCAAAGCGCTTATTGATACGATCCAAGCAAGCCGAGCAACCATCATTTTTGTCTCGAATGAGACGGGGCTTGGCATTGTCCCAGAAGGGGCATTAACACGTCGCTATTGCGATGAGGCTGGCATCCTGCATCAAGAGATCGCAGCGCTTGCGGATCATGCAGCATTGATTGTGGCGGGCCTGCCACTCACCCTGAAAAACGCCGCAGCAACAGGAACCTAAAATGAGTTTTGATTGGCTAAACCAACCTGCCCACAGTATTAACCATAGCGCGCAAACAGCCGCCGCTGCTCGTCAGATGCAACTGACCAAGCCGCCCGGCGCACTTGGCCAACTCGAAGCGCTGGCGATCCGGTTAGCAGGGCTGCAAGGGCGGGAGTGTCCAACGCTTGAGGCGATTAAAATACACCTATTTGCCGCCGACCATGGCTCTGCGGCCAGCGGTGTTTCACCCTATCCTCAAGCGGTCACTGCGCAAATGGTGAGCAACTTTGCGCACGG
>JAOXRV010000370.1 GCA_025800435.1 Cellvibrionaceae bacterium
CTAGAGATCTACCTTCTTGGTGTTTTTGTATCGATGATTAAACTTGTCGATATTGCCGAGGTCACACCGGGGATTGGTTTATACAGCATGGCGGCGCTTATCTTAACGACGCTCATTACCTCAACACAGTTGGACCAGCACCGTTTTTGGCGGCGCATTGAGCAGTTGGAGCGCGCCCGATGAGCCATAGCGCACTTAAGCAAGGTTTGTTGTGCTGTACACAGTGCCACAAAACGTTACCACACAGTTACGACGGGCGGCCCTGTCCGCGTTGCGGCACTAAGGTCCACCAGCGGCGTCCGCACTCGATCACCTATTCGTGGGCACTGCTGATCAGCGCGGCGTTTGCTCTTATTCCAGCTTATATGCTGCCGATCATGACGCTAAAATCATTAGGGCAAGGCGCACCTTCCACCATTATTGGCGGCGTTATTGATCTTATCGAGTACGATATGCTGGGCATCGCCTTTGTGGTGCTCACCGCATCGGTCATTATTCCGCTGATTAAAGTGGTGGGGATGGTGATTTTATTGTTAACCGTGCAGCGAGGTGTTGTCACCAACCTGCACCAGAAAATGCTAATGTACCGGTTTGTCGAATGGATCGGCCGCTGGTCTATGCTGGACATCTTTGTTGTGGCGATTTTGGCCGCCATTGTGCAGCTCGGTAACCTCGCTTCCATCAATGGTGAAGTGGGTGCCACTGCATTCGGAGCCGCCGTGATTTTAACAATGTTATCCGCCACGGTGTTCGATACGCGCCTTATTTGGGATAAGCACTTACAACAGCTCGAGGAGTCGCAATGAGCGATAACGATCCTATCATCCGCCGCCGACGTATGCCCTCTGCGGTATGGCTCCTGCCGCTCATCGCCGCCATTATCGCAGGCTGGCTGGTCTACAAAAACTACACGGACCGCGGCATTAAGATTGAAGTCCTATTTGACTCTGCCGCAGGCCTTGAGGCCAACAAGACAAAAGTGCTTTACCGTGGTTTACCGGCAGGTGTCGTTAAAAAGCTCGAAATTGACGAAAACTTACGCCAAGTTCGCGCATTTATCGAGATGGCACCGCAAGCGGATGATTCGCTCACCGACAAAGCTAAGTTCTGGCTTGTTAAGCCGCAAGTGTCACTATCGGGTGTGCGCGGGCTCGAGACGCTCCTCTCTGGGCACTACATTGGCTTTCAGCCTGGCCTTGGTGGCAACTCGACACGCGAGTTCACGGCGCTAAACCAGCAGCCGCCGCCGATTAAAGATGCGGAGGGCCTCTATCTTACTCTCACCGCCGACAGTGCCCGCTCGGTGTATCAAGGTGCGAACGTCTTTTATCGCGACATTTCTGTCGGCGAGGTGCTCAGCCATTCGCTCAGTAAAGATGGCAAAGAGGTGCTTATCGAGGTCTATATTGAGCCACGCTATACCCATCTTATCCGCGAAAATACGCGCTTTTGGAATGCTGGCGGCATCAAGGTCAAAGCTGACTTACCTAAGATCGATATCGAGGTCGGCTCTCTCGCCTCTTTGATTGCAGGGGGTATCCACTTCTCAACACCACAAACAGACTCGCCAGCCGCGCAAAGTGGAGCGCTGTTTACGCTCTTTGGTGACTTTGAGGATGCGCAAGATGGCATTGAGATCACCCTACGCTTTCCAGGCGCTACGGAGCTAACAGAGGGTGCGAAAGTGCAAAGCCGTGGCGTACAGGTGGGCCGCGTGACACGCATTGCGCTAACTGACGACTTCAAACACCTCGACGCCACACTGCTGATCGACCCAAGAGCGCAGGATATGCTGCGTAGCGGCAGCCGTTTTTGGCTACAAAAACCCGATCTATCACTGGATAATTTAAAACTCAGCGCCTTGCTGCGTGGAAGCTATATCGAACTAGACGCAGGCCAAGGCGAGCGACAACGCCAGTTTACAGCACTGACCATTCCACCCGCCAAGCGCCAGCTATCGATGGGAGCCTCTATCGAGCTACACACCAAACAGCTAGGCTCTATTACGCAGGGTTCGCCATTACTGTATCGTCAGCTTCCGGTTGGGGAGGTGATCAGCTATGAGCTGGCTACCGCTGGCGATTACGTGGTGATTCACGCCGTTATTGAGCAACGCTATGCGCATTTATTGTCGGG
>JAOXRV010000371.1 GCA_025800435.1 Cellvibrionaceae bacterium
AACAGGCCCTGAATTTGCGCGATCATATTGTATTGCGCTGTAGCGGCATGAGTATTGAAGCGATCGAGACAAAAAAAGGCCCCGCCATTGAGGTGCGCTATTACGATGAAGACGGTGCCGATTTGAGTGAGCGCTTTTGGCTTGCCAGCAATGCCCAGCGCAAGGCCTGCTGGCATAAATTTTTGCGCCTGCACCTAATCGACCCCAATGACTTAAGCCGTTTTAAACTCGAACAGTTGCAAACCCAGCTAGTGGATCAACAGGCCAAGCTGCGCCATCCGGATTTTGTCATTGGGCGCCAGCAAAAGTACTACGCCAGCGTGGTGGAAAAGTTATTTGACTACGAAGGGCGCTATCGCCGCGCCCATGAGTTATAAAGCCAACGATCTCTATTTTTTGCTGGCAATCAAGGGGGTTTTACCGGCCACATGGCGCTGATCACCGCGAAAAACCTGGTGTACCAGGTCGCCGTGTTCATTGACAAACACACAAACATTAACCGGCCCCTTACCCACCGCCAGTTTGCTTACCATGGCGTAGGCATTGGATTTGGCATTTTCCTTATCAATTTGCCAGCCCTCTTTAGTGCCGGCCTCAATCAACGAAGCTTGTATCTTTGGTGCTGCTTGAAACGGTGAGCCGACGGTTTTGGCGATCTCGGAGGCATTAAAACAGCTTTCGGCCTGAGCCTGGAGCGACAAGCCCGCCAGAGCCAACAGTGAAATTCTTAGCATATGCATGGGGAACCCTCTGATTTATTATCGAGCCTTACTATAGCCAACTGTCGTTGTGATTCAACTCACTAAAACTAGGGTGGCTCGCTACGCGAACGCGCACTGCTGTCTGAGGGAAATTATGACCAGGCCTTCGGGGATAAGGCCCAGCTTGAGGGG
>JAOXRV010000387.1 GCA_025800435.1 Cellvibrionaceae bacterium
GCTGGCCAGCCGCAGCAGGCGACTACAGCAAAATAGAACATCTAACGGCCAAGTTCATACACTGGACTCTGATTATCGGCACCGTATTGCTGCCTGTTTCCGGCATGATGATGTCCGGCGCCGGTGGCCACGGTCTGGGTATCTTCGGTCTTGAGCTACTCGCCGAAAACTTTGACCCGAATAATCCTGAGGAAGTGATCCCCTATAGCGAAACCCTGGCCGGTCTCGGCCATGAGTTGCATGGCCTTGGTGGCGACCTGATGATTATCGCCATTGTCCTGCACGTGGTAGGCGCCCTCAAACACCATATCCTCGATAAGGATGGCGCCCTGCGACGCATGTTCGGCGCTCGTATTTAAGTATCCCCTCGGCGTAGAGCGGTCATGCTCTGCGCCCCTCTTACCCCGCCAGCTGAAAATTTAACGAAGCTCTTGCTATTCTCTTTTCAATTGCTGCGAAATAGTTAACTAGGCTAACTCGTGAAGAAAACCATCTCGCCGCGCTGGAAGCAATAAACCAATTCCATCTAACCAAATTAACGCCGATCGCCATTTTACCCAATGGCGCTCATTATGAAGGGGAGCTTCAGGCAGGGGTAATTCAAGGTATGGGCAATGGGTGAGTTCATCGATGGCGAGCTATCGGGCGAGGGTAGCGACCAATACCGATCTACACGCGCAACCCGAACAAGCGAATCCGCTCCACCGCCTTCCTTTTGTGAACCGGGTTCCCAGCCAGGCCGAACTATCGTTTTGGGCCGTATCCAAAACCGGCGGCCATCACGGGGGAACGAAGACCGGCGAAGCCCTCGCCTGTCTGTACGGCCCAAGTAGAGATGTTTTGAGCGCCGGAAGAAACCGCGTCAATAGAAAATGCGGTTACCGGGTTACGTAAAGCAAAACCGAATTCTTCTCAACTTGCTGATGTGGATCATGGAGATGGCGGCTCAAGTAAGCCACGACGAGGCATCGTACCGAAACCATAAATTCCACCCAACTTGAGAAAACAAC
>JAOXRV010000393.1 GCA_025800435.1 Cellvibrionaceae bacterium
GCACATAGGGAAAATACACATAAGCACTCGTGCCAAACGCTGCAGGCGGGTTCTGCAACGCGTTTTCAAGCGTGGGCATGATTAACCAGCACTCACAACGTGCAGACGCAGGGCGCGGCGTATCTCTGTGCCGCCAGAGCCTGCCTAAACGCTGTAACAACATATCTGTGGGCGCAAAGCGGCTCACCAAAAAGTCAGCGTCAATATCCAGTGATTGCTCGAGTACCTGCGTACCTACCAAGATACGCCCTCGGGCGCCGCGTTCTGGCCAACCTTGGCGGCCAAATAAGCTAACCCAACGGGTTTCGTTGCTCTCACGTTGCTGCGGCGTGAAGCGCGAATGCAGCAACCCAACATCACAACCCGCTTGAACAGCACGGCTGGCGATATCCAGATAGCTTTGCTGGGCATCAGCCACCGTATTTTCGATCCAGAGCACTTGTTGTCCGCTTTCCGCGCGAGCCAAGGCCTCCTCCAGAGCGAGGTGGCTAGCCTCACATGAATGCACATCAACTGTTGTAGCACAGGGGCTCGCCACGACAGTTTCGATAAGTGAAGCGGCCTTGCTGCTATCAGCGCCCACGGGTAAGGCCGAAATCAGCGGATAGCCAGTCGCCGTTGTTGCGCAGCCTAGCAGCGCTGAGCGGCGCGACTGGTTTAATGTTGCGCTCAGGACAATGACGGTACACCCCACCTGCTGCAGAAACTCCACCAGCTCGTTGAGTATGGTGCCCGTGTAGAGATCGTAACTGTGTACCTCATCAAGAATCACAACTTTACCCGCTAGCCCAAAGGCTCGGACAAAGCCATGTCTAACGTTCATAACCGCCATCAAGGCCTGATCAATGGTGCCCACTGCGAAAGGCGCTAATAAGCCGCGTTTTTTGTGGTTAAACCACTCGCCACCTGGCCGCCCCTCTTCGCCCATTTCGGTATCGGTTAGCCAAGCCGATGCGTGGAGTAGCAGCGCTCGTTTAGGGGTATTGGGGTGGATAATTTCAGCTAAAAAAGCGTTAAAACGCTCATAGATTTTGTTTGAGGTCAGTTGCGTAGGTAACGCGAAGTAGATGCCTGTTGCAACGCCCTTTTCGAGTAACTTGTAGGCTGCATAGAGTGCCGCTTCCGTTTTACCCATCCCCATCTGAGCTTCTAAAACATACACTCCGGGCCCGGTCACCTGCTCGATAAACTGTGTCTGGGCTGGCCGCGGTGTCATCTCGCGTGATACAGGGTCAAAGATATCGGCAAAGGACAAGTTGGGGTTTATTTTAGCTTTGATAAAACCCGCATCCTTCAATGCCGCCTGAATATTGGGCCGCCAATCAGTGTTTGGGTCTTCGAAGAAGCTCCCCGAGCCAATCCAGTCGGCCACTGAGGTCAGCCCTGCCGCGACTCGTGCCTGTGCTGCGTTTTCAAAGCGAGGCCACTCGGTGGCAAAGTGCGTTTGCAAAGCTTGAACTAGTTTTGTTCGCTCGTTAAACCATGCCGCTCCCCCAAACACATCGCTGTTGCCACGCCGAAGTCCAAGCATGGGGTTAGCACCATGATGTTGGCCGAGTATCTCGGCCACGTAAGGTGGTGTGTTTAAAGTTTCGGCGGTGGCTTGGCTAACGCCTGCGTGCCCACCCCAAGCGCTTTCCCCTTTGTAATTGATCTTTGCCAAACTCGGCATAGCTTGGTAATCAAGCCCACA
>JAOXRV010000427.1 GCA_025800435.1 Cellvibrionaceae bacterium
GCGTGATCATGGTTAAAATCCAAGTTTTTATTTTGGCCGGGGTTATAGACCAGCTGAGGGCTATCCACATCGCCATACAGGCGCAGGGTGGGGCGGGGGGTGCCAAAGCCGGCCGCCATCTCTGGACAAAACTTTTGGTAACTGAGCAAAGGGCCGAGCTTATCCAGGCACAGGCCAGAGCGTTTGTGGCCGGCGTTGTAACGCACCTCATCCCCAAGCAAACAGGCGCTGATACCCACCTGTGGGCGCTCAGGGGAGCCATTCACACCCAGGTTATTGATCTCGACACTCGGTATTATCTCGCTCACGCAGACCTCTCTTGTCGCAGCATAATTTTCTAAAAAAACGCCCTTGACCAACAATCCTACCAAACTTGGCGCCAACACAACTTGGCCATTGCCAGCCAGTATGGGACTTTATACCATCGAGCCAAACAATGTATACGGAATAAATGCCCATGCCGAAATCCACAACAGATGCTTTTTATCATAGGCTGCAACACCAACTGGATCAGATTCGAGCCCAGGGTTTGTATAAACAAGAGCGCGCTATTGCCTCTGCCCAGGGCGGCACCATTGCAGTGGCCGGTGGCCGCGAGGTATTAAACCTATGTGCCAATAACTACCTGGGCCTGGCAAACCACCCAACGCTGATTGCCGCCGCCAGGCAAGGCATTGCCGACTATGGCTTTGGGGTGGCCTCGGTGCGTTTTATTTGCGGCACCCAGACCATTCACCAGCAGCTTGAGCACAAGCTCAGCGAGTTTTTGGGTATGGAGGCCACTATTCTGTACCCCTCTTGCTATGATGCCAATGGCGGCCTGTTTGAAACCCTACTCGGCCCTGAGGATGCGGTGATTAGCGATGCCCTCAACCACGCCAGCATTATCGACGGTATCCGCCTGTGCAAGGCCAAGCGCTATCGCTACGCCAATAACAACATGGCCGAGCTGGAAGCGCGCCTGCAACAGGCCGATGCGGCCGGCGCCCGCAGCAAGCTGATCGCCACCGATGGTGTTTTCTCGATGGATGGCATTATTGCCGATCTTAAAACCATTTGCGATTTGGCCGAGCGTTACGATGCCCTGGTCATGGTGGATGACTCTCACGCGGTGGGTTTTGTCGGCGGTAACGGCCGGGGCAGCCACGAATACTGTGGGGTCTTAGGCCGGGTAGATATTATCACCGGCACTCTGGGCAAGGCCCTGGGCGGTGCCTCGGGTGGCTTTACCGCCGCCCGCAAAGAGGTGGTCGAGCTGTTGCGCCAGCGTTCGCGGCCCTATTTATTTTCCAACTCCGTCGCCCCGGGCGTGGTCGCCACCTCCCTAACCGTATTAGAGATGCTACAACAGGGCGAGCAACTGCGCGCCCAGCTATGGGCCAATGCCCAGCACTTTCGCAGCCAAATGAGCGCGGCCGGCTTTACCCTGGCCGGTGCCGATCACGCGATTATTCCGGTGATGATTGGTGATGCGCGCAAGGCCGCCGAGATGGCTGATAGACTTTTGCAAAAAGGCGTTTACGTGGTTGGTTTCTCCTACCCGGTGGTACCCAAGGGCCAAGCCCGTATCCGCACCCAGATGTGTGCCCTGCACAGCCAGGCCGAGCTCGACCAGGCCATTGCCGCGTTTATTGACGTTGGCCAGCAATTGGAGCTAATACCATGAAAGCCCTGAGCAAACTCAAGCCCGAACCCGGTATTTGGCTAAGCGATGTGGCCGAGCCCGAACTCGGCGTCAACGACCTGTTGATAAAAATAAAACGCACCGCCATCTGCGGCACCGATATTCATATTTATAACTGGGACGATTGGGCAGCCCAGACCATTCCCACGCCCATGGTGGTGGGCCATGAATTTGTCGGCGAGGTAGTGGCGGTAGGGGCCGGGGTTAAAACCTTTAAAGTGGGCGACCGCACCTCGGGCGAGGGCCACCTGACCTGTGGCCACTGCCGCAACTGCCGCGCCGGGCGCCGTCACTACTGCGCCAACACCCAGGGTATCGGGGTCAATATTGCCGGTGCCTTCGCCGAATACCTGGCCCTGCCCGAAGAAAACGCCTTTAAAATACCCGATGATATCAGCGATGAGATGGCCGCAATTTTTGACCCCTTCGGCAATGCAGTACACACCACCTTAAGCTTCGATTTAACCGGTGAAGATGTACTGATTACCGGCGCCGGCCCGATCGGCATAATGGCCGCCGGCATCGCCCGCCACGTCGGTGCCCGCCACGTGGTGGTGAGCGATATCAATGACTACCGGCTCGACTTGGCCAAGCAAATGGGCGCCAGCCGGGTGGTCAATGTTAGCCGCGAGCGAATAGAAGACACCATGAGCGAGCTGGGCATGACCGAGGGCTTTGATGTGGGCCTGGAAATGTCTGGGGTACCAGCAGCGTTTCACAATATGCTCGACAATATGATCCACGGCGGCAAGATTGCCCTGCTCGGCATTCCCCCCAAAGATATGGCCATCGACTGGAATCAGGTTATTTTTAAAAGCCTGACCATCAAAGGTATCTATGGGCGGGAGATGTTCGACACCTGGCATAAAATGGCCTGCCTATTACAATCCGGCCTGGATTTACGCCCGGTGATCACCCATCGCTTTGGCATCGACGAATTTCAGCAGGGTTTTGACACCATGCTCTCGGGCCAGAGCGGCAAGGTACTCTTAGAATGGTAATCCGCAGTGGCTATTAGCGTCTTCGACCTATTTAAAATTGGCATCGGCCCTTCCAGCTCGCACACGGTGGGGCCAATGCGGGCCGCACGCCAATTTGCCCAGGCCTTGGCGCAGCAACAGCTACTCGCCCAGGTTGATCGAGTAAGGGCGGATATGTACGGTTCGCTCGGCGCCACCGGCCCCGGCCACGGCACCCCCAAGGCGGTTATTTTGGGGCTGTTGGGCGAAACCCCAGAGCAGGTCGCGATTGAACAAGTGGCTGAACTGCTGCACCGAGTACACAGCCAAAACCGCCTAGAACTACTCGGCCGCCATGCAATCACCTTTAAACGCAACCGCGATTTGCTGCTACACAAAGACAAAACCCTGGACTACCACGCCAACGGCATGGAGTTTCGCGCCTATGACAACAGCGATAAGCTGCTGCTGAGCAAAACCTATTATTCAGTCGGCGGCGGTTTTATTGTGGGCGAGCAAACCGCCGAGCAAGACCAGATCAGCAAAGACCCGCGCCCAGAGCAAACCAAATTCGACTCCGCCGCCGAGCTACTGGCCCAGTGCGAGCGACAAAAAATGTCCATCGCCGACATAATGTGGCACAACGAAGCCGCCTGGCGCCAACAAGCCGACACCGCAGCTGGCCTGCTGAAGATCTGGCAAGTAATGCAACAATGTGTCAACAATGGCTTGCAACAAGAAGGCGAACTGCCCGGCGGGCTTAAGGTGAAACGCCGCGCCAAGGCACTGCACCAGCAATTACTGCAGCGCCCGGAAGCAGCCCTGGCCGACCCGCTCAGCGCACTGGACTGGGTCAGCCTCTACGCCCTGGCGGTAAACGAAGAAAATGCCGCCGGCGGGCGCATGGTCACCGCCCCAACC
>JAOXRV010000432.1 GCA_025800435.1 Cellvibrionaceae bacterium
GCGGCGGGCCTTATCGGCGCCGCCGCGGTATACGTTATAGCGCGCGCGCAGGGCAATCAGGGCACGCTCGTCTTCTCCGATCACACCGCCGGTATCTTCATTCCAGCTCTTGCTGGCCTCCAGCCTCAGGTCTGGCCAATAAGGCGCCGCCGCCGCTTCGTGCTGGGCAACACTGGCCTTGATATCGGCGTTGGCGGTTTTTAAAGTGGGGTGATTGGCCAATGCAATCTCAACTGCTCTATCCACAGTTGCAGGCAGGGCCAGTGAATTTTGTGGCAGGGCCAGTTGATTCATATGGGGCATTTCACCCACAACACGGTAGTAGTTAGTCACCGCATCTTTAAAGTTGGCGTTGGCCACCACCACATTGCTTTTGGCCAGGGCCAAACGGGCGCCAATCTGGTCTAAATCGGCGCGGCTACCAATACCGGATTGGTTGCGCAGCACCATCTGGTCGTAAATACTTTTGTGCTCAGCGAGGGAGGCCTCGGCCAATTTTAATAGCTCCACCTGGGTCATCAGTGCGGTATAAACCTCGGCCACACGCAGGGCAATCAGCTCGCGGGTAGTACTCAGGGCGTGGTCGGCACTATTGCTGCGGGCGCGCTGGCGACGCACTTCCGAGCGGGTGGCAAAGCCGTCGAACACCAACTGGCTGGCGGCAAGTTGACTCTCAAGCCGGGTTAAATCCACCTCGTTCTGGCCGGTAGTGGGCGACTTGGTCCACTCGTGACCAACACCCGCGCTCAAATCGACACTGGGCAGGTAACCAGCTTTAGCAGCGCGCACTTCCTGCTGGCGCGATAGCAATTGGTTGTTGGCGGCGCTAACCTCAGGATGGCTAGCCAAAGCCCGCTCAACAGCGGTGCTAAAATTATTGGCCTGACTGGCAGCACTGCATAAGCAGCAAATCGCCACCCCAAGTATCCTGTTATTCTTCATTGTATCCTTTACCCTTGCGACAAAATTCATTTAATGACAAAGCATTAGTTTTGCGAGCACATTCACATACTTAAATAGTATAAGTGTTAAGTGCATCATAAAAAACCCTACTTTTGGGGAGTTAGATCAGCTGTTGCCCTTGGGCATAGCAAACATTGCCAAGCGCTCAAAAATAGATGGCCTCTTATCGACAAGCCGAAAACAGGCATTATTAGAAGTATACTGCGCCACTCTCCGGCATCCATTTGCATTTTGATCACTATTTGACCAGAAAGATAGCAAAAAGGAATACTTATAATGCAGCAGTCAAACTGAACACTATAAAAACCAATAAATGGTTAAGGTTTTTGGCTAATTAAGGCGACACGCGGCAGGTAGCGGGGCGCGAACAGAACCAACACTTATGCGAATTTACTATAAGAATAGCGTAGATAAAATCCAAAATAATATAAAAATTGGTTGATCCCAACTGAATAGGGGCCCCGGAGCGGGCCCCAATCCGCTAGCGCTCGCGTAACGCTAGCTGTTTGGTTTTAAGAATGGGCTTAAGAATATAGTCGAGTACGGTTTTTTCGCCGGTCATGATATCCGCACTAACGGTCATACCGGGAATAATGGGCAGTGGCTTATCGGTACTGCCCAAAAACGTCTGCTCGGTTTCTACCCTAACGGTGTAAAAGCTCATGCCTTCTTCATCCATAATGGTATCGGGGCTGATATGCACAACCTCGCCTTTTAAGCCGCCATGGATGGAGAAGTCGTAGGCGGTAAACTTAATAATGGCCTCCTGGCCCGGGTGCAAAAAGGCGATATCGGCGGGTCGAATCTTAGCTTCAATCAGCAGGCTGTCCTCAGTGGGTACAATTTCAATAATATTCATACCCGGTTGAATTACCCCACCGATAGTGGTCACCAATACCTGTTTGATGGTACCGGCCACTGGGGAGGTAATCATGGTCCGCTTAACCCGATCTTGCAGCGCGCCACTGCTCTCTGACAGGCGCTGCAGCTCCAGCCGCACATCGGCCAGCTCTTTACGCGCCTCGCTGCGAAAAGCTAATTTCGAGCTACTCAATTTATCTCGGGCTTCTTGCAAACTCGATTCGGCCCGAGGAATCGCCAGCTCAGCGCCTTTTAGCTCGCCGTATAAATCGTTAACCTGGCGCTCGATCCGCAGTAGCTCCACTTGGGACATGGCCCCGGAGGCCACCAGCGGCCGGCTCATTTGCAGCTCTTGGTCCAACAGTTTATGGCTGCGACGGTGCTGGTCGCGTCGAGCGCGCAGCTCGTTTAGCTCCTGACGTCGCTGGGCCACCTGCTGTTTGAGTACCTGGCTGTTACTCTCCTGCTCGCTGCGACGAGAGCTAAACAGCGCTGCTTCCTGGGCCCAGGCTACCTCGCCCACCCCATCAATCGCTTTGCTGGGAAAGGCTTTGCCCTCGGCTTCCATTTCCAGGCGAGTGGCTTTGGCTTTTAGCTGCTCCAAGGTAACATCGGCCTCGCGCAAGGAGGAAGAGAACTGGGTGTCATCGATACGCAACAGCTCTTGCCCCGCCTCGACAACCTGGCCCTCACGCACATAGATCTCGGCGACAATACCGCCCTCTAAATTCTGCACCACCTGCACATGGGAAGAGGGAATTACCTTGCCCTCACCACGGGTAAACTCATCCACATAGGCCAGTGATGCCCACACCACCGCTACCACAAAAAAGATACAAATGGCCCACAGCAACTGCTGCCCACCCCGTGGCGATTGCTGCAGTACTGCCGCCGCAGCTGAAGACATATAATCTAGGTCTTCTTGAATCAGCTCGGTATCGCCATCGAACCAGCGCTTTTTCTTGGGCGCTGGCGGCTCGGCACTATGCCCGGCACTATGCCCGGCACTATTCTCGGCACTATTTTCGGCACTATGCCCGGCACTATGGGCCTCAACCTGTTCGGCGGCTTGGGGGGCATCTGCTTGAGCCTGTCCGGCCTCGCTAGGCTCCTGTGTCGGCTGAGTTGCCGGCTGAGTTGCCAGTGCCGCTACGGGTTCAGCGGCGTCAGGCTGTTGTTGTGCTGCTTGCTGTTGAGCCTTTAACTGGGCCATCTGATACGCGCGCTCAAACTCCTCTTTATCCATTTGGCCTTTGGCCGCCGCTTCGCTTGAAGCCTCAGGGCGCACAGTTTCAGCTGTGGAAACAGTTACCTGCAACGGATTTTGCGCGGACGGTGGCGGTTCCTGGCGCGGCATTTTAACCCTTACCGAGCTGGCACTCACTTTAAGATTTTGCGCCCCACTCGCACCTTCGCCCTGCTCTTCCGGTTTGGATTGAGTGCCATCGTCCATAGTCTTATTGCTCGACACGAATCTGCCCCTTTTTCAAAGCATCCAATACTGAGTCTTTCGAACCATCAGCGATCAGCTTGCCATTTTCTAAAACAATTATTCTGTCCACCAAATCAAGCAGCGAAGTCTTATGAGTAACCAACACCAAGGTCTTGCCCTGGCTAAGCTGCAGCAAATTCTTCTTGAGCTTGGCCTCGGTACTGTTATCCATACCGGTGGTGGGCTCATCCAATAGATAAATTGGGGGGTCTTTAATCAGGGCTCGGGCAACGCCGATACTCTGGCGCTGGCCACCGGAGAGAAAACCGCCTCGCTCACCCACAGGGCGCTGAAAACCCATGGGGTGTTTATTGACAAACTCGACCACACCGGAGTTTTCCGCCGCCCACAAAATCTGCTGGTCCCCTGCGTGAGGGGCACCATAGGCGATATTATCTTTTACGGTACCAAAAAACAGCGATACGTCCTGGGGCACATAGCCAATACCCGCGCGCAGATCCGCCGGGTCCAACTGTTTGATGTCGATACCATCGATCAACACCGAACCGGCCGTGGGCTGAAATAGTCCCATCATCAATTTTTGTACGGTCGATTTACCCGAACCCATACGGCCGATAATGGCCACCCGCTCCTGGGGTTTAATGGAAAAAGACACCGACTCGATACTGGGGTGTTCTTCATTGGGGTAGGCAAAAGAGACTTTGTTAAAGCGCAGCTCACCATTAAACGTGGGGCGTTTAATAAAGGTTTTCTCCTCGTCGCGCTCCTGCGATTTATCGACAATTTTTTCCAGCGAATCCAACGCGGTCATGGTCTGCTCAAAGTTAACCAGCAAACTCGATAACTGCGAC
The DNA here is from genome assembly GCA_025800435.1 of Cellvibrionaceae bacterium. Lineage (GTDB taxonomy): Bacteria > Pseudomonadota > Gammaproteobacteria > Pseudomonadales > Cellvibrionaceae > Pseudoteredinibacter. The sequence goes on from JAOXRV010000432.1 coordinate 4,129, forward strand.
AGCGGCGCCAGAGCACGGCTGGTTAACATCACACAGGCGATCAGGGCGCCCATGGTCAGTTCTTTTTCGGCAATTAAATACACACCGCTAACAATTACCGCCACCGAACTCAACTGCACCACAGTGCCGGCTACGGTAACTGCCGAGTTAGACAATAAGCGCGACTTTTGACCCCAGTAGGCCAAGTGGCCCACGGATTTTTCCCACACGCGCTGCACCCGGCCCTCGGCACCCAGACCTTTAACCGTGTCGAGACTGGCCAGGGCCTCAACTAGGGTGGAGTTTTTCTGGGCAGAGGACTGCATGGTTTCTTCCACCGCCTGGCGCAGGGGTTTTAGAATAAACAGGGCATAGCCAATTACGATGGGGATACAGGCCAGTGGCACCAGCACCAGTGGGCCGCCCACATAGAAGATCACCAACAGGAACAGTACCGTAAACGGCAGGTCGACAAAGGCCGTCACGGTTGAAGACGTAATAAAGCTGCGAACACTTTCAAAATCTTTTAGTTGGCTGGCAAAAGACCCAACCGACTGGGGTTTATCTTCCAAGCGCGCGCCGAGCACCCGTTCAAAAATCATCGCCGACAATAAAACATCCGATTTTTTACCGGCCACCTCGATAAAGTAGCCGCGCAATAATTTAAGCAGCAAATCAAAGAAGTACACGGTGGCCACGCCAATGGCCAAAACCCACAGGGTTTCGACCGCTTCATTGGGCACTACCCTATCGTAGACGTTCATCACAAACAGTGGATTGGCAATGGCGAATAGGTTGATAAATAGGCTCGCCAATAAAACATCGCGGTAGATACGCCAAGACCTGGCCAACACGCCCCAGAACCAGTGGCCTTTGTGCCGCACCTTGATCTCTTGGGTGCGCTCGTCGTAGCGGTGCAGCGGCTTACAATAGATGGCAAAGCCACTGTATTGTTCATTCAGATCACCCAGATTAACCACCGAGCGACCATTGCTAGCGGGGTCGATAATCTCCGCCAGCTTATTGTTGAGATCGATACGAGTGATGACACAGGCGTCGTTGTTCTCTAACAACAGCACTGCCGGCAACACCAAATTGGTAATTTGATTGAGTGGGCGCTGAATAACCTTGGCCGATAGACCGGCGCGCTCAGCCGAGCGCAAAAACAGACGCGGCGTTAAACGCTCATTCACCAGCGGTAAGCCCGCGGTCAGCGAGGTCTCCGAGATAGGCAGGTGCTCAAGCCTGGCGATAATAATTAAAGACTCAAGTAATGGATCGCAAAAACTGGCGCTCTGGGCAGGGCTTTCCATAACCATCGATACATCTTGTGTGGTGCTTGCTTGCTCCATTAATACTCCAAACCTATGTCAAAAGTTACACAGCACCCATGTATTGGGGCTATTGTAATGCGGCAGCTTTGTAGCCGATTTTGCCTGTACCGGCGCTGACCATCTCATGCTAGCGACAGTTTATCCCTCGGGACATCCTAAGCGGGGTAGCGCTCAGCACTGCTGGGCTCAAGTGCAGGCGGCTATGTCACAATCGCCTTTACAGGCAAAAGGATCATAGCCGCTGGGTTATTCAGAGCTGCCCTAGGGCACCTCTGAATAACTCGATGATGCTCAGCGGGACCCTAAAGCGTACAGCTGCAAGGCGCGCTGCGCAGTGAATGCCGGCCGCCTTTACAAGCAGTGCAACACCGCAGATGTGCGCTTTAGGGCCCGCCCTTCGGG
>JAOXRV010000441.1 GCA_025800435.1 Cellvibrionaceae bacterium
ACTTCGTCGGCACGTAGGGTATCGGCAAATTCCAACACGGTAACGTGCTCGACAATGCCCGCTAGATCGATAGCGGCTTCGATACCTGAATTACCCCCGCCGATAACGGCAACGGATTTGCCTTTAAACAGTGGGCCATCGCAGTGTGGGCAGTAAGCAACACCGCGACCACGGTATTCTTGCTCGCCGGGGACGTTCATTTCACGCCAGCGAGCACCGGTGGATAGAATCACCGAGCGGCTCTTTAGCGTGGCACCGCTTTCCAGTTCAACTTCGATCAAACCTTTACGGGCAATATGGGTAGCGCGTTGGTTTTGAACCAAATCAACGTCGTAGCTGAGTACGTGCTGTTCAAGATTGGCCACCAGTTTTGGGCCTTCGGTTTCTTTCACCGAGATAAAGTTCTCGATGGCCATAGTGTCCATCACCTGACCGCCAAAACGCTCGGCAACTACGCCGGTGCGGATACCTTTACGTGCAGCATAGATCGCCGCAGATGCCCCCGCAGGGCCGCCGCCAACAACCAATACATCGTAGGGTTCGCGTTGGTTCAGTTCTTCGGCTTGTTGCTCGGATACACT
>JAOXRV010000449.1 GCA_025800435.1 Cellvibrionaceae bacterium
GTCTTCACCGCTGACCTGGCCCGCCATCATGGTATCCACCACCTCTAAGCCGACCATGGCCACATGGGCGATCATCAGGGGGATACCCAAACGTAAAATTTGACCGGCCTCTTTGCGCCAGTATTGAAAAGTTATTGCAAACATAAAACACCTAAGCCACAAGCACCATCGGCGGTGCTTCAGGGGTATGCACCAGCGCGATACTGTTAAAAAGTTAAAGGGATAAAGCTTAACGGGCTTAGCTATTCGGGGGGCCAACACTCGATTTCGAGATTGCGGCGAGTGTGGCAAAACCCAGCCCACAGCGCGGCGGCACTGTCCGGGTAAAAATTGATGGCTGGGATTAACATGGGGCTTTACTCAAACCGGTAAAAATTAAACAATTGTCAAAATTCTAGCCGCAAAATAAATCACAAGCAAGGCAGCCAGCATGAGCAGCATGAGTAATACCGCCCCGACCATCTACCGCACCAACATCCAGCCAGAGTGGCTGGACCATAGCGATCACCTGAATGTCGCCTACTACGTACTGATTTTCAGTAAGGCCGGCGAAGCGTTACTTGCCGACTTGGGACTCAACGCCGCGGCTACCCGCGAATCGGGCATTTCCTGGATGGTGCTGGAAAACCATATCAGCTACCACAGAGAGGTAATGTTGGATCAAACGGTACGCGTTACCGCCCAGCTTTTAGATAACGACGATAAACGCTTACATCTGTATTTTGAAATGTGGGCCAGCGCCGAGGACGGCAGCGAATACCTGGCTTCAAGCCTGGAGCAGATGGCCATGTGTGTGGATATAAAGCTGCGCAAGAGCTGCCCCTTACCCGCGGCCATTACCGCCAAGGTAGCGGCTATGGCCAGTGCCCATGCAGATCTGCCCAAGCCCCAGGGTATTGGCAGAGCGATTGGTATCAGGCGCTAGGGCACCTCTGAATAACTCGATGATGCTCAGCGGGACCCTAGTCGTCCAGTGCCCGCACTTCAATCGCCAGGCCGAACTCGGCCACCACTTGGGCACACCACTGATTGAGGCGGGCGGCGGTCAGTTGTTCTTGCTGGTCTTCATCGATGGCCAGGCCCATAAAGCAATCTTGCTCGGGCAGATAGGCCTTGGAAGCCTCGAACTCATAACCGACTGTGGGCCAGTAGCCCACCACCTTGGCGCCAGCGGCAAGCACCACATCGTGCAACATGCCCATGGCGTCGAGAAAGTAATCACCATAGCCAAATTGATCGCCAAGGCCAAATAAGGCAACGGTTTTACCGTTAAAATCCACCTCGGCAATATCGTCCCAGAACTCTTCCCAATCCGATTGAATCTGGCCGAAGTCCCAGGTTGGTATGCCCAGGATAATATGCTGATAATCCGTGAACTCCAGCTGGGTTACATCGGCAATATCCATCACCTCGACCTGATCTTCACCCAGGCGCTGTGCAATGCGGTAGGCCACGCCCTCGGTATTGCCCTCGTCGCTGCCGAAAAATAAACCAATCTGTGCCATAAAAGTGTCTCGCGG
>JAOXRV010000450.1 GCA_025800435.1 Cellvibrionaceae bacterium
GGTGTATATACTCCAAGCCGCTGGCGGGGCTGTTAATGGCAACCACTCGCCCTAAGTCATCATAGGTGTATTGGGTGTGGTTGCCATTGGCATCTTTTACCCCGGTATTATTGCCTTCATCGTCGCGGTAGCTTCGGCTTATGCCCTGGTCTGGCGCTTCAAATTCGGTCCAGTCACCCAGGGGCGAGTAGCGAAACAATTGCTTGCGCTCACCGTCATCAATGCTGCTTAACTGGCCTGCCTCGTTGTATTCATACAAGCTTTTGTTACCGCTCTCCTTGTGGTATTGGCGATTTAATCGGCGCTGGGCATCGTAGCTAAACTGCAGTGTCTGCCAGGTTTGGTTTAGGGCATTATTGAGTTGCTGCTGGGTAATATTGCTTTCAATATCGTAATCAATATTAAGGCTGGGGCCGTGCTGCTGTTTTGAGTTGACCAGGCGGCTGGCATCATCGTAGGCCATGGTGTGGCGCTTGCCGTCTGGGTCAAGCACCTCAATCAGATTGCCCACCTTGTCGTATTGGTAGGCCACCTCAACACCCCCTTGGCTGACTTTGCTGGGGCGGCCGTTGCTGTGGTATTCAATGGTTGAGGGGCTGCGATTGCCCTGTTGCATTTGGG
>JAOXRV010000469.1 GCA_025800435.1 Cellvibrionaceae bacterium
AAATATGCAGCGTCTACTGCACAAGTGGGAAACCGCCAAAGACCTGGTGCCAGCGCCAGAAATTATCACCCAGGTCGGTGGCCAGTCGCTTGGCTTGATTCACTTTGGCACCAGCAAAGACGCCACCCTGGAGGCGGTGGAACTATTGGCCGCTGAAGGCATTGCCGCCGACAGTTGCCGCATTCGCGCCTTCCCCTTTAATAAAGAGGTGGAAGACTTTATTGCCGAGCACGACAGCGTGTTTGTGATTGAACAAAACCGCGATGGGCAGATGCGCTCACTGCTGGTCAACGAATGTGAAATTAACCCCAAAGACTTGATCAAGATACTGCACTACGACGGCATGCCGATCACCGCATCGATTATTGCCGAGCGCGTGCGCGAGGTGGTCAAGCAAAGCAATGTAACGCCCATCAAGCGGGCCTAAGGGGAATAATTATGAGCTTTTTTAAACCGGCTTTTCGCCACCCCGAGTTACCCACCAACGACTTGGGTTTTACCAAAAAGAACTACGAGGGTTCTATCTCAACCCTCTGCGCCGGCTGTGGTCACGA
>JAOXRV010000505.1 GCA_025800435.1 Cellvibrionaceae bacterium
AGCAGCGTGTAATCGTTTAGGTGTACCATAATCTCCAGCAAGCCCAGGGATATAGATTCACTCAAATAAACACAGGCCCTACCCTTACTGTTCCAACGGCCACCGTAGCGCTTGGCCCCTTGCCCATCAAAGGCGGCATCACGCCATTTATGCTTGATAAGCCGATAGGCAGTGATCACCCAATCACTCCGTGCTCTAGGCGCCCAATCAGCTCATCAACGGCCTCGGCCTCGGTGGCACTGCGCATCATTTGCAATGGGCTTTTATCACCCAGGCCTTTGTTCGGCCGGGCAAACCAGCTTCGGGCTCGGGCTTCATCCCCATCAAATAGGTCGATAGCAGTTTTAAATATTTCGGCCAGGCGATATAAGCGGTCACTCTCTGCGGTACTAAACTGACCCGCCTTGGCCCGGCGCGCTAAGGTCGCCGGGGAGATCGACAGAACCTCAGCAAGCTGCTGCTTTTCCAAGCCAGCCTGCTGGGCCAAGTCGTCATAAACCCGGTAGCTAAAACCCTTCTCTAACAGGGTAAACAAACGCGGCCCGCGACCGGGTAAGCCCAGGCGCCGCCAGTAATCTGGCTGTTTTTCACGGGGGCGAAAAGCTTTTGTCGAAGGGTTGATGGCCAT
>JAOXRV010000507.1 GCA_025800435.1 Cellvibrionaceae bacterium
GTCTGTCGCCCGAAAGAGTTCGATTGCTCTCGTGGGTTTTCCGCTGTCCCGGCCGCCGTTGAGATAGCTCAGCCGGTGTCTGGTCAGGGGTTCATCGTAGCGCGGGGCTGTTGATTCGGCCATCGGTTTGGCTTGGTTACAGTATTCTGGCTTGGGGAGGTACGCAGCATGTCCCTGCGGCATGCACAGCTGTTCGCCCTTGTCGCGCCACTGAGCCGGGCCAACTTGTGGTAGAAACGGATCGCCTTTGAGGCAACTTATGCATAATTTTTTGTTACAGTTGTATTGTTTGGGAGCTACGTAAGCCTCGACCCCCTCGAGCTTGTGCAGCGCGGTTTTCTGGACGTAGATGCTGTCAGTGGCCACCCGGACAGCCTTCTTAGGTTCAAATCTTGCCAGTATTGAAATGAGATTGATATGGGAGTAGGCCAGCTTCGAGGCCCTCAGGTGAGCGTACTGGGGCTGCGAGCCATCATAGGACGTGAGGATGTGGCCCAGGGGTCACCATTGAGGTGCGCCAACCAATGTGCCGCTTTCGCGGGTGATCTCGCACGAGGAAGTCAAGTTATCCCTGGTCAGTCACAAGCCTTCGTGTCAATCTTTTGCCGTCGGCCTTGCTGCCTTGGGTAAACTTGCCTATGATGCTG
>JAOXRV010000509.1 GCA_025800435.1 Cellvibrionaceae bacterium
CCACAGGCCGACCTCTCGTTTAAAGTCCAATACGCAGACCATGATTTCTCCCTCTGTGTAATTGCAGGCCGTCGTCAGCGTTCTAGCGTGACCCAGCATCGCCGCCCGGCTGACTGCCGGCAGTGGCAACTTTGCCTTCCATATCGAGGGGGTAGACAGCAGCCGGGAAGATTACGACGTGCCCAGTGGTTTTGGCAGCAAAACCCTAAAAGATTCATTTGCCGACCAACAGAGCTTTAGCCTGGGCGGCTCCTGGATAACCGACAAGGGTTATATTGGCCTGGCCTATACCCGTCAGGAAAGTGATTATGGCCTGCCCGGCCACAGCCATGACAATGCCGACTGCCACACCCACGGCACCGATTTGCACTGCGCCATGCACGAGCCCTTTGTCAACCCAATACTGGATGCGGACGATTCCCACACCGCCCAAATTGAGTTACGCAATGAGCGCATTGAACTGCGCGCCGATTACCGCGACTTATTGCCGGGTATTGAGGAACTGCGCCTGCGCATGTCCTACACCGATTATGTGCATGACGAAATCGACGGCGCGTTTTTGTTCTCTCGCTACGGTAATGAAGTGTACGACGCGCGGCTGGAGTTTAGTCACGAGCCGATTATGGGCTTTAGCGGTACCGTTGGCCTGCAGTACACTGATACGACCTTTACCGGTTTGAATTTAAGCTCGATCCATAAAGGCAATCTGCCCCAGGAATTTGTGGCCGATAATATTGCCCTGTTCGTCAGCCAGCGGCGCAGTTTTGGCGATGTGGATATCGAATTTTCCGCGCGTAAAGAGTGGCGCGATATTGAGCCTACCCTAAAGCCGCTGGAGCAGTTTGTTGGCGATATCTACGGCCTCAGCATGGCCGAAGTGGCCTTGATTCCTGATTGGTATATGCAACCGATCCGCGAGAATTACCCCGCGCTGTTCTACGAAACCTACCCTAAATCCAACCATGAGCCCTTGTCGCTGGCCCTGGGTGGCCTGTGGAATATTAATTCGAGCTATGCACTGGGCTTAAACCTGGCCCGCTCCCAGCGCGCGCCCTCCATGCGCGAGCTGTATGCCCAGGGTAATAACCTGGCCAGTAACAGCTATGAGGTGGGCATTGCCAGTGGCCCTGGGGTAGCGGCGGAGTTTGCCCCGGCGCTGACCGATGTGGAAGAGACAGTGCGCTCGGTAGACCTGATGTTGCGCGGCCGCGAGGCCAGCTTTGAGTTTGAAATCGGCGCCTTTTACCAGAGCATTGATAACTATGTCTTTACCGAGCTGATTGAGCAGGAGGGCAACCACCGTTACCTGCGCTACCGCATGGCCGATGTGGATTTTTATGGCATTGATGGCCAGTTCAGCCTACGCGTTAACGACGCCACCAAAGTCACCCTGTTTGGCGATTATGTGCGCGCCGATTTAAAAGACATGGAAGACAATCTGCCCCGTATTGCGCCCGGCCGGCTTGGGCTGCGTGTTAACTGGGACGGCGATCGCTTCTCGGCCGATATGGAGTACTACAAGACCTTTGACCAGGATCGGATTGCCTCCTATGAAACCGAGACCAAGGGTTACGGAATGCTCAATGCCACCGCCGCCTATAAGTTGATTGAGGGTGATCAGCCGCTGGAGTTATACCTGCGCGCGACCAACCTGACCGATCAATTAGCCTATGTGCACACATCCTTTGTGAAAGACCAATCGCCACTGCGCGGCCGCAACCTAGTGATGGGGCTTAGAATGCAGTTTTAATTGGAATGCGCCCCTGCTGCGGTGGGGGCTATCATTTTATATTTGGCCTCTACGTACCTGCACTGACCACAACATTCGGGCTCAAAGCCCGGGCTATAGTTGGCGGCCGGGCAGCTGCATGAACCTGTATGACAACAAAAAACGCCGGGAATCCCCGGCGTTAATTTTATCTAGGATGGTAAAGC
>JAOXRV010000544.1 GCA_025800435.1 Cellvibrionaceae bacterium
GCCAAAAAGAGCAGCTTAAATCCCTGCGCTCGGAGGTAGACATTTTAACCCTGACCGCCACCCCGATTCCGCGCACCCTAAATATGGCCATGTCGGGCATACGCGACCTGAGCATTATCGCCACCCCGCCGGCCAAGCGGCTATCGGTAAAAACTTTTGTACGCGAGAGTGATAACAGCCTGGTAAAAGAGGCGATTTTGCGCGAGCTGTTGCGCGGCGGCCAGGTTTACTACCTGCACAACGAAGTTAAAACCATCGACAAAACCGCCCGCGAACTGGCCGAGGCCCTGCCCGAGGCGCGGGTGGCGGTGGGCCATGGGCAGATGCGCGAGCGCGAGCTGGAACAAGTAATGGGGGATTTTTACCACAAGCGCTTTAACGTGCTGGTGTGCACCACCATTATCGAAACCGGCATTGACGTGCCCAATGCCAATACCATTATTATCGACCGCGCCGATAAATTCGGCCTGGCCCAGCTGCACCAGTTGCGCGGCCGGGTGGGTCGCTCCCACCACCAGGCCTATGCCTACCTGTTAACCCCCAATAAAAAAGCCATGACCCGGGATGCGCAAAAGCGCCTGGAGGCCATCAGCGAGGCCCAAGACCTGGGCGCCGGCTTTACCCTGGCCACCCACGACCTGGAAATTCGCGGCGCCGGCGAGCTGTTGGGCGATGAGCAGAGCGGGCAGATGCAGGCGGTGGGCTTTACCTTGTATATGGATATGCTG
>JAOXRV010000560.1 GCA_025800435.1 Cellvibrionaceae bacterium
CATCTCCATCTTGGCTTTAAAACAGTTGTGGTCAACCACTTCTATTCGGCCCACGGTGGTTTCAAAGCGGTTAGTGCGTGTAATACTCTGGCACAGTTGGTGCAGTTCTTCGGTAAATTCTGGGTAGTCTTCAATTTCGTAGGGTTCAAGTTTTTTGTCAAAAACAGATTTTTGGGTGGGGTTTTTCTCGATAGCATCGCAAGCACTCAGCAGAAGCGCTGCTATAAACACAACAAAATATTTCATGGTATCGTCCTTGCTTTATTGGCTCGTTTAGGTGCGAGCACACCTTAACGCCAGCCGCTGCAAGGAGTTATCGGCCAGATATACTAATTAGACAAAAAACTTTGGGCCAGAATTATTAAGCTGGAAGCCTTAATGAGAGTGCGCTGGCCTGTTCAATATATCGCTTGAAAGCGCGTTTGGCACTATCGATAGCCTGCTGGCGCTCGCCTTCGTGCACTAAGCGAGAACTGGCCAGTGCCCAAAATTGCTGCCAGTCCTGCTGTTCGTCCCGACACTGGGCAAAAAACTGGCGGGGCAGGGATGGTGCCTGTTTAGTCAACAGCTGGTGTATATAGCGGCTGCCGAGTTTGGAACCTTCAAGCACATACAATAGGCCGATACACTCAGCCTCATTGGCCAGCTTAAACACCGACTGGGGTGGGGCGCCGCTGTCGCCGCCCAGGGCTAGGATATCCGCCGCTAGCTGCTGGCTGCGGGGGCGATAGCGATAGCAACCGGGGTTGTCCAAGGGGTATTGGGCCACAGCGGCCTCCAATGCCCCGTGGCCGGCTGCCAAGGCCTGCAGGCTGCGCAAATAACTGGCCGGGCACAGCTTGATACCGCGCAGCGGGGCAAGTATGGCTAAGCGGTCGAGCTGGCGGTGGGCGGCGGCGGTGTCGCGGCGAAAGCGCTGGGGCAGGCTCAGCTCAGTGCTCATAGGCAATTTCATCGTTTAGCAGCTCGCTGCT
>JAOXRV010000581.1 GCA_025800435.1 Cellvibrionaceae bacterium
CGCAGCCTGGCCCTATTGGAGCCCATTTTAATTTTGGTTATGGGCGGGTTGATCGCGATTATTATTGTGGCCATCTTAATGGGTATTCTCTCGGTCAATGACCTGGCTATTTAAGCGGCTGGCGGTCGCATATACACAACACAGCAACTAAGCGAGTAAGACATGAAACGATATCCCCGTGTAACCCAAGCCGGTTTTACCCTTGTGGAATTATTGGTGGTGCTGGTCATTATGACCCTGTTGGCCGGCCTGGTGGGCCCGGCGATCATGAATCAACTCGGCGGTGCCAAGCAGGACACGGCAGCGGTGCAGATTAAAGATCTAGAGGCCGCCCTAGACATATACAAGCTGGATGTGGGGCGCTACCCCTCCAACTCGGAGGGCCTGCAAGCATTAACATCCAAGTCGGGCAGTGCCAGGAATTGGAATGGTCCTTACTTAAAAGGCGGCGAAGTACCCCAAGACCCCTGGGGCCGCGATTATATCTATAAATACCCCGGTGAAAACGGCGGTGTGGATATTGTCTCCTACGGCGACGACGGCCAGCCCGGTGGTGAAGGTGAAGCGGCCGATGTGCGCAACTAGCTTTTAGCAAGATGATGCGGCGCCACAGCTGGCACAGAGGTTTTAGCTTAGTTGAGCTGTTGGTGGTGATCGCTTTGTTGGCGGGAGTCGCCGGCTTGGCGGTGCCGGCTATGGGGCGTTTATACGATAGTATGCAGTACCGTGACGCTGCCCGAGCCTTGATTGTCAGTGCCAAGGTGGCGCGTTTTAACGCCCTTAATAAAGGACGCTCGGTCGATTTAATTATCGACACCCGCCGCCGTACCCTGTCAATCGACCAGCAGCTTAAACGCGAATACCCCGAGACCTTTACCCTAGAGGCAACCACTGCGCGCGAGGTGAACCGAGAGGATGGTCAGGCGGTGATACGCTTTTACTCCGATGGCAGCTCCAGCGGCGGTGACGTGCGTTTAGCGCACGACTCCGGTCGGGGCCTGCAGCTTAGGGTCGAGTGGTTATTCAGCCGCATTAGCCAGCACGGTTTGGACGAGGAGCTGTTATGAACTCCCGCTTGATTCAGTCGGCTGCTAACCGTCGTGGTTTTACCCTGTTGGAAATGCTGGTCACGGTGGCTATTTTAGGCTTGAGCTTGGGGGCGCTTTACCAGGCCATAAGTGGCGCCAGTCGCAATGTGCGAGTCGATGAAAAATACACCTATGCGATTATTTTAGCTCAGTCTCTGATGCAGCAGCACAGCATAGTGCCGGTTTCTGGGCTCGACCAGGAAGGCGAAACCGACGGTGGTTTTCAGTGGCGGGTAGAGGCCCGGCCGCGCACTGATGAGCGCCCCCAGGGCTTGGCCGAGGGCGCCCTACAAGATATTGTGGTCGAGGTTAAGTGGCAAGACGGGCCGCGCCAGCGGGCTTTTGAACTGAACTCAGTGGTGGTTGGGGTGCAGGGCGATGAATAGCTTGAGCTTGCCCAGCGCAAAGTCTGGGGCACAGGGCTTTACC
>JAOXRV010000596.1 GCA_025800435.1 Cellvibrionaceae bacterium
ATTGCTCAAGCACCCGAGCTGGGCAAAACCGAAACCCTGCACCAAAACATTTTACAGCGCTGGTTTTTACATGTGCTGTTTTTAGGTGCCAGTCTAGTGGTGACTATCTACTCCTTAACCCGAGCGCTGCTGTCGTCAAAATTGCGTACCTTGCACATATTTATGGTGTTTATGTCCATCGGTGCCGGGCTGCGCTTAATTATCACCGGTAATCTGCTGCCTTATTTGGCCGCCGACCTAACTGTGAACCATCAGTTCTATTGGTCTTGGGTAACTTTTTTGGGCCTTCTCGGGGTGTTTGTCGGGGGGCAGCCGGTGATTGTACCCAAGGTATTTGCAAGCCGCCCCAACTTAAAGCGCTTGTTTATACTGATGGCTTATTTGCCGCTGTTGTTGGTGTGCTTGATTCCCTTGTTAAGTCTTCACACGTTTTTGTTGAGCGGCCATCTCTTGCGCCTGGTCTATATTAGCGTGGCTATTGTTTACACGGTATTTCTCGCCATTGAAGTGTGGCGCCGGCCCCGCGGCCAGTGGCTGCAGCTGGTCGGCACTATCGTTATCTTGGTGGCCGGTGTTTCCGACTCGGTAGTCTACGCAAGTAATCGCGACCCCTATATTGAAGCCTTCGCCATGGCGATGTTCTTTTTTATTGTCAGCCAAGCTATTTACTTTGGCTGGGGCCATATACGCCTGCTCGATCGCACCCAGAACTTAAGCAGCGATTTGCGCGAGCTTAACGCCAATCTTGAGGGTCAGGTGTTGCAGCGAACCCGCGATTTGGAGAAGGTCAACGCTCGGCTGGAGCTGGCCGCCACCACCGATGTGCTGACAGGATTGCCCAACCGTCGCGCCTTTGAGCTAGAGATTGAAAAAGAAATGGGCCGCGCCCAGCGCAATCCCGAGCCCCTGTGCTTGGCAATAGTGGATGCGGATTGGTTTAAGTTGGTTAATGATCGCTATGGCCACGACTTTGGTGACACAGTACTGCAACAACTCGCCCACTGCCTGCGCGACTCGTTGCGTAAAACTGATTTTGTCGCCCGTATCGGCGGTGAAGAATTTGCTATTGTGCTGCCCGGCGCCGATCTGCAGGCCGCCGCCGGGCGCTTGGCGAAACTGTGCGCGGGGGTTAAAGAGCTATCGTTTAGCCAGCAACCCAGTTATCGTTTGAGCATCAGTATTGGCTGTGCCCAGTGGCAGGGCCCCGTGCCAGCGGCCCCAAGCACAGGGCTAGAGCCACAGCAGTTAGCGGGTGAAAGTATCGACAGTTTGTATAAGCGTGCTGATACGGCGCTCTATCGCGCTAAGAAAGACGGTCGTGGCAGACTGGAGCTGGCGGGCTCGGCTTCCTACAGCTCGGATTGAGGATCTTGGTGAATAATGATGTCGGCCCCGGGGAACTGCGCTTCGATGATTTCGGCCACTTCATCGCCAATGGCGTGAGCGCGGCTTAGACTTAGATGGCCGTCTAGCTCTAGGTGCAGCTGAATAAACGTTTGCATACCCGACACCCGGGTGCGTAATTCGTGAAAGCCCCGAGCCTCTGGGTGAGACATAAGCAGCTCAATAATCTTTGCACGCTCCTCCTCGGGCAGCTCCTTATCCATCAGTTGATCGATCGACTGGGCAAAAATTTGCCAGGCTGAGAAAACAATATAAACGGCGATCAGCAGGGCGATAACTGGGTCGGCCAGCTGCCAGCTCCAATAGCTGGTCAGCACCAGGGCGATAATAACCCCAATATTGAGGCTGATATCGGATAGGTAGTGCAGCGAGTCGGCCTGGATTGCCAGGGACTGGGTATGGGCAATCACATAGCGTTGATACAGTACCAGGGCAATGGTTAACAGCAGCGATATAACCATTACCGCAATACCCAGTTCGCTGTTTTCGACCGAGCTTGGGTGGCTTAGGCGGCGCACCGATTCAATAATTAAAAACAGCGAAGAGCCGGTGATAAATGCGGCTTGGCCCAGGCCCGCCAGGGGTTCGGCTTTGCCGTGGCCAAAGCGGTGCTCGTCGTCGGCTGGGGCCAGCGCGTGGCGCACGGCAAAGAAGTTAACAATAGATGCCATTGAATCTAAAAAAGAGTCGACCAAGCTCGACAGCAGCGATACCGAATCACTGGCCCAATAGGCATAAAATTTAAGCGCAATTAAGACAATGGCTACACTCGCCGAGGCGATGGTGGCGCGGCGCATCAAGGTGGCCGGGTCGGTGTGGGGCATGGCGGCTAGGGCTTGGTTTTTAGTGGCCTGCTATTCTAAAACAGGCCCTGCCATTTACCAAACCATTGCGCTCAGGGCTGTTCAAGCCAGGCAATGGCCTGCAATTTACCGTCAAAAGCCTTGATTTGGCCGGCGATAAACCAGCTGCCCAGCCTGGCAGTCAACTCGGATAGAGTGCTGAGCCCAAAAATGGCGATCTTGCGAAACTCCTTGCCGTGTTTAAAGCCCAGCTTTAAATCGTCCCAGGCTGCGCGCAGCTCCCAGCCATCCAGCTCTGAGGCATCCACCAGGATATCAAGCTGCGGATGCTCCAGCCCGGCCAGGGCACCTTCCAGCAGGGGGACGATCACCTCGTAGTCCTCGTGGGTGAGCTTGCCGACCGCCTTGATGGTGCAGAACAGGCGCTGGTTAATGCGTTCGATACCCACCGATAAACCGTGATTTTCAACCGCCATAAAACACTCCTTGTGTTGGGCTATATAGGGATTTTAGCCCATTAGCGGGCCGATGGTCAGGGGTGAAATAAGTAACAGGGCAATATTGATAAGACCGCACCTAAGCGGCTAACGGCCCGCCCGATACAGCTGGGCGGGCCAATTGGGCCGAGAGGCTGGTGAAGCTTAGGGAATCATATAGCTGATGTCATCCCAGCACGCCAGCCACTTGTCATCCATTGGCAGGTTATCCCAGGCTGGGGGCTCAGTGCTGCTAGGCGCCGGTTCACTGGGCTGAGCTTCAGTGCTACTGGCGCTCGGCGCGGGTAATGTTGCCAGTAAATCGTCCAACTCGGCCTCGTCACCCAATAGATCACCCAGATTTAATTCGGGCAGGTCAAGCTCGGCGTCAAACTCCGGCTCCAGCAACTCATTGCCCCAGTTAAACTCTGGGTCGATCAAGTCGGTGTCGATCAAGCCAGGGTCTATGGTTTCGGCATCGGTTACAGCATCGCCTTGCTCGCTGTCAATGGAATGGTTGGGGCTAAATACCTGGCCCACTTCAAAGGCCTCGCCAATACGCTGGTTGTCCGCATCAAACCGCTGGCCAACTACCGTGCTGCTGCCTTGGACAAGATCGTTCTGGGTCCAGGTAATCAGGTAGCCGCCGTCGTTTAGGCTGGTGATATGGGGCTCGACTTGGAGCATATCAGGGCTGGTGACCGACTGCGGCGCCAGTAGTTGCTCGCCGTTGGCGTCGTATCTGGCCATCATTACCTGATAGTCGTAGTGGTCTGGGTTATCCTCAAGCGTTACCCAGGTAATCACTACGCTGCCGTCTTGCAGGCCGGTAATTTCGGGCTTATAGGCCAGCATATCGCTGGTTTCACTGACCAAAATGGCAGCACCGCTGGCACTGCCGTTGGCGTTAAAGCGCTGCAGCATGGTGCGCTGCTGGCCGGCGTCGAGATCGGTATCCACATAGCTGATGGCAAAGCCACCATCGGCGGTGGCGGCGACAAAGGGGCGGTTTTGATACTGGGCGCCGTTCGCCACCACAAAGTCATCGACAATAATTTCCCCCGTGGGACTGAGTATTTGCGCATACACATCCAGTTGGCCGCTGCTGTCGGCGCTCTCCCAGGTGACTACGATATTGCCATCTTCCAGGCTGGCAATGGTGGGCAGGTACTGATCGTGTTCGGTTTGGTTATTGATTTGTATCTCATCGCCCTGGGGTTCGCCGGCGCTGTTGTAGAGGCGCAGATACACCCCTTGGCCGCTGCCATCCTGGGTGTTACTCATCCAGACGATGGCGTAGCCGCCGTTGTCTAGGGCTACCATTTGCGGCTCGCGCTGGTCGGCTTGGGTGTAGGTGTTGACCTGGGTCTCCTCGCCAACTCGTTCGCCAGCGGCGTTATAGCGCTGGCTGTA
>JAOXRV010000600.1 GCA_025800435.1 Cellvibrionaceae bacterium
ACAATGGTGGAGCGGTGGATGCGAATAAACCGCTCTGGCTTGAGTAGGCCGGCCAGTTCTTTCATGGTTTTGCGCATAATGTGGGTTTGGCCACCGGCGTGGATACACATATAATCGCCGGCTGCATCCACCCATTCAATATCGTTAATATTTACCCGTACAATGTCACTACCGTCTTTAATATTTAAGGTGTCGGGGTATTGCTCAGCGGGGTTTTGCTGCAACAGGTTTTCCATTTCCAGCGCGCTGGAACCGGTCATTTCCATCATCATGCCCATCAGCTTGTCTTTACTGTTGACAGCATCACGAGTGGCACGCTGGGCCAGTGCGCGATCGATAGCTTCTTCTAAACGTTCATCGTCGATGGGCTTAAGCAGGTAGTCCACCGCGTGCACTTTAAAGGCATCCAGTGCGTACTGATCAAAGGCGGTCACAAAAATGATCATCGGCATTTCATCAGCCTGTAGCCGGGCAATCACATCAAAGCCATTGAGCCCGGGCATTTGAATATCCAAAAACACCAGCTCGGGCTGGTATTCGGCAATCGCCTGTAGGGCTTGTTCACCATCGGCGCACTGGGCCAAAATTTTTACTTTATCGCTGGCTTCTAGGCGCAGCATCAGGCCGCGGCGTGCCAGTTGCTCGTCATCTACAACTATCGCTTTGATGGGATCCATTTATTATTTGCTCTTTTTGCGTTCTAGGGGGATACGAATATTAATGGTTAAGCCGTGGGGTTCGGTTTTGCTCAGGCGGAAGGATTGTTCCTGGCCATACAGTTCCTGTAAACGTTCGCGGCAATTGGCCAAGCCCACGCCGCTGCCTTTGTTGTCGCTCGGGATGCTGCTATCTAGCCCGGGGCCATCATCGGCCACGGCCAGTAATAAATCATTGCCAAATACCTGGGCTTTTACCGTTAGGGTGCCGCCTTTTATCGATTGGGCAATGGCGTATTTAATGGCGTTTTCGACCAGGGGTTGCAGCAGCAAACTGGGCATCAGCGCAGTTTTGGCCTGTGGCGCCACTTCAAAATAAATTTGTAAGCGTTCATCAAAGCGAACCTTTTCAATATCTAAATACAGGCGCAGGGCCTCTACCTCTTCGTCTACGGTGACTTTTTGCATTGGGTCGTTATCCAATGAGTAGCGTAAAAACCGGCTTAGACGAGTGACCATAGTATTGGCCAACTGGGTATCCTTATCCAGAATTAATGTAGAAATGGCATTTAGGGTATTAAATAAAAAATGGGGGTTGAGCTGGTAGCGCAACATTTTTAACTGGGCTTCATGGGCCATAGACATAGCCAATAAGCCGCGCTGCTTTTCCTCTTGCAGTAGCATGTAGTATTTGATGCCAAAATAGAGGCCGCTCCAGACTAAAAACACCCAGCTGGCGGTCGTTGAGCCACCCAAATAGTGAAGCACATAATCGAACCACTCGAAGGTATCGTATTTGTTCTTGTCTTGCTGGGGAAACATATAAGCGAAGATGGTGCTGCGCGAGACCATCCAGGCACAACCGGCCAAGTAGGAGCTGGCCAGCACCGCGATCAGACGCCGGGCTGCGCTCATATCCCACATATAGCGGTAGAGGATGCGCAGCAAAAGCGTTAAAGCCATGCCAATAACACTGACTATTGGCATATAAAATAGGTAGTTTTCCGGCAGCCGGCCCCAAAACACAATCCCCAGGTAGCGCGATGCGGCCCAGGCAGTCCAGCCGGCAAACTGCAAAGACCAGAATAAACCCTGCTTGTTCTGAATTAGCTGGCTAAGTTTTTGTTGTAAAGACTGATTGATATTCATGTTTTTATTATAACGATTGGCGCGCAAACACCGAGTGTATTAATCGCGGCCAGGACTCAATTGGGCGTATTTTTCAGAATCACTCGCCTCTGTGTGTTTTTTGTACAGCCGTCCGGGCGCTTGAGTCTTCGTTACTACGTCATTTGACGTAGTTGGCTGCGGCGATTGACGGATTCAGCATCCGCCCAGGCGGTGAATAATGTCATTGCTTACACAATACTAACTGGGGGAATCATGACTTACTACAAACAACCGGCAATTGTTACCGGGCTGTGGCTGGCGGCAGCGGTCACCGGCGCCCAAGCTGATGACGGCTTCAAGCTCACCGATAAGCTCAGCGTTTCTGGCTTTATCGATATGTCCAGCGTCTATGTCGATGCGGACGGCCAAGATTCGGTATCGTCCACCGGTCTCGACCAGGTCGAACTCAACCTGCTTTACACGTTCAGCGATAAACTTACCGCGCAAGTGGATATTGAATACGACGATGACGGCAACGGCAAGGAAACCGATATTGAGCAGGCGTTTTTCAGCTATGCGCTGAGCGATCAACTTAGCCTTAAGGCGGGGCGGTTTTTAAGTTACTCAGGCTGGGAAACCCAAGAGCCTACCGGCCTGTTCCAGTATTCTGGCACCGGCTATGCCAAGTATTTTTACGGCGGCTACCAACAGGGGGTGTCAGCCGCCTACAACGCCAAAAGCTATGCCCTGGCCATGTCTGTGGTCAGTGATATTGGCGATTTAAAAGGCGAAGCCAGCGATACCTCTAATCCGGCGTTTGAACTGATGGCGGCGATAATGCCGAGTGATTCGGTCACGGTCAAGGGCTTCTATATCACCGACAAGCTGGATGGCAGTTCTGAGACTTCTAACCTGCTGAACCTTTGGGCCAGCTATGCAGACGGCCCCCTGACCCTGGCGGCGGAATACAACCAGTCTGAAAACGCACCGGCCGCAGGCGCTGGGGTGGATGCCGACGGTTATTTGTTGATGGCGAATTACGCCTTTGACAAATGGGCGCTGACGTTCCGCTACCACCATTGGGAATTGGACCAGGAAATGGTCGGCAGTATCGAAGAGTACAACGGTTTTACCATCGCTCCGAGTTTTAATATCACTGAAAACCTGCTGATTGTGACCGAGTACCGCTTCGATGAGGACAAGATTTCCGGGGCGGACATCAACACCTTTGCGGTGGAAGCGCTGTTGAGTTTCTAGCTTCGGGGCCTTGAGCTATTCAGAGGTACCCGAGGTGGCTCAGATTTAATTATTCGATTGATTGAGGATATACCTATGTACGGCAAGAAAACATTAAGCGCTGGCTTGGCCGCGCTGGCGTTGGCATACACCACGGTGTCAGTGGCTGAAGATACGATTAAAGTGGGCGTGTTGCACTCCCTGTCTGGCACCATGGCAATCAGTGAAACTACCCTTAAAGACACTGTGTTAATGATGATCGAGGCACAAAATGCCAAGGGCGGTCTGCTTGGCAAAAAGCTCGAAGCGGTGGTGGTGGACCCGGCCTCAAACTGGCCCCTGTTTGCGGAAAAAACTCGGGAGCTATTGACCAAAGAGGAGGTCGATGTGATTTTTGGTTGCTGGACCTCGGTTTCGCGTAAATCGGTGTTGCCGGTGATCGAGGAACTCAACGGCCTGATGTTCTACCCGGTGCAATATGAAGGTGAAGAGTCATCTAAAAACGTATTCTACACCGGTGCGGCGCCCAACCAGCAGGCGATTCCCGCGGTTGACTATTTAATGCAAGAGGCGGAGATCAAACGCTGGGTGCTGGCCGGCACCGATTACGTTTACCCGCGCACCACCAATAAAATCCTGGAAGCCTATTTGAAGTCCAAGGGGGTTAAGGCCGAGGATATTATGATTAGCTACACCCCCTTTGGTCACTCAGATTGGCAGGGTATTGTCTCCAGCATCAAAAAATTTGGCAGCGCTGGAAAGGCCACGGCGGTGGTATCAACCGTCAATGGCGATGCCAATGTGCCGTTTTATAAAGAGCTGGGCAACCAGGGAATCTCCGCCGAGGACATTCCGGTGGTGGCCTTCTCGGTGGGCGAAGAGGAGCTATCGGGTTTTGACACCAAACCGCTGCTTGGCCACCTGGCGGCCTGGAATTACTTTCAGTCAGCCGAATCCGAAGCCAATAGCGAGTTTATCAGCCAGTGGAAGGCTTATATTAAGGATGATAAGCGGGTAACCAACGACCCCATGGAGGCCACCTACATCGGCTTTAATGCCTGGGCCAAAGCGGTGACTAAGGCCGGCAGTACTGAGGTCGACGCGGTGCGCTCATCGCTTTACGGCATTAAAGTGCCCAATTTAACGGGCGGTTACGCTGAGGTGTTGCCCAATCATCACATCAGCAAACCGGTGCTGATCGGCGAAATCCAAGCCGATGGCCAGTTTGAAATTGTCTCTCAGACCCCTGAGGTAGCCGGCGATGCCTGGACTGATCACCTGGCCGAGAGCGCCAAAATTATTTCCAACTGGCAAGACCCCGCGATCAACTGCGGCAACTACAATAAAGAGACTAAAAAGTGCTCCGGGCAAAAATATTGAGGCCAATTGAGTCAGTGAGTTTTTAGGCGCTTTTCATTGGGCGATCTCCATCGGGGCCTATGGCCCCATTTTTTCTTAAGCGTTGAGGGTTTAAGGGTGAAAAATTTAATCGCGGGCATTGTCGGCGTTTGGCTAGTGGCGCTGTGCGGCCCCGTCACTGCCGAAGCCGCAGATAACGGCAGCTTGCGGGCCCAGCTGCAACACTTTAGCGGCCTTAATTATCGCCAAAAAAAGGCCGCGGTGGAGGGGCTCGCCACGATCGAGAGCGAGTCTACCTTGCCGTTATTACAAGCCTTGCTGGGCGGCGAAATCTACTTCAGTAAAACCGACAACAGCCAATTCTATCAACGCCGCGAAAGCGGTGCCGAGGTCCAGTTTAGCCCCTTGTTGGGGGACCAACTGAGCCCGGGGCCAACTGCGGCAATCAAACCTTCTAGCCTACGCAAACTGCGAGTCAATAACGCAGTCAGAAAGGCCCTGCGCCAAGCCATCGCCGCAGTGCAACTGCGTGTCGGCAGCGAAGCCGAACGGCTGGCAGCGTTAGAGACCATGCTCGGAAAGCTCGATGACGAAGCCTACCTGCGCTTACAGCAGCTGCAGCCGCAGCAGTCTTCGGCCGCTGTTCAAGACCAATTCCAGCTGGTGCTGGCCGTGCACCAGCTGGGCGCAGCCGACTCGGCTCAGCGCCTGGCGGCGCTAGGGCCTTTAGCTGGGCGCTTGGAACCCCAAGTGCGGGCGGCCATTCAGCAGGCCATTGAGGCCTTTGCCGATGATCGCGCCTTTGTCGCCGAAGCTAGCGCCGCGCTGGCAAAAACCGAGCAGCGCATAGGCTTTTACCGCTTTGTGGAAACCCTGTTTTTTGGGTTGAGCCTGGGCTCGGTGTTCTTATTGGCGGCCATTGGCCTGGCCATCACCTTCGGGGTGATGGGGGTTATCAATATGGCCCACGGCGAAATGATCATGCTGGGTGCCTACACCACCTATGTGGTGCAATTGCTGATGCCGGCGCATTTACAGTATTCGCTGCTGGTGGCGGTGCCGGCGGCGTTTTTGGTATCGGGTTTGTTTGGGGTACTGATCGAGCGGGGGGTGATTCAGTTTCTACACGGGCGCCCATTGGAAACCTTGCTGGCAACCTTTGGCATCAGCCTGATCTTGCAGCAGTTAGTGCGCAGCGTGTTTAGCCCGCTCAACCGACAGGTGGCCTCGCCGAGCTGGATGAGCGGCGCAGTTGAGCTAAACCCGGTGCTGTCCCTAACCCTTAACCGGCTTTATATCCTGGCGTTTTCGCTGCTGGTGTTTATGTTGTTGGTGTACCTGTTTAAACGCACCAACCTCGGCTTGAACGTGCGTGCGGTGTCCCAAAATCGGGCCATGGCCAAAGCCATGGGGGTAAAAACCGGCTGGGTCGATGCGCTTACCTTTGGCCTCGGCTCCGGTGTCGCTGGTGTCGCCGGTGTCGCCCTAAGCCAGCTCACTAATGTCGGCCCCAACCTCGGTCAGTCCTATATTATCGATTCATTTATGGTGGTGGTATTTGGCGGGGTTGGCAATTTAATCGGCACCTTGGTCGGCGCCTTTTCACTGGGGGTTGCGAATAAATTTTTAGAGCCACTAACCGGTGCGGTAATGGCCAATATCCTGGTGCTGGTATTTATTATTTTGTTTATTCAAAAACGGCCCCAGGGGCTGTTTCCCCAGCGCGGGAGGGCGGCGGAATGACAAGCTTATACCAGCGTCTAAGTAAACTGCGCGGCCACGGCAACGTCAGCAGCGCAGTGTTGGTAATTTTATTATTTACCTCGGTCTACGCCTCGGTATGTAATCTGTTGCTGCCCGAAGATTCAGTGTTCTACGTCAGCACATATACCATTACGTTATTGGGTAAGTACTTGTGCTTCGCTATGCTGGCCTTGGCGGTCGATGTGATCTGGGGTTACTGCGGTATCCTGAGCCTGGGCCACGGCGCATTTTTTGCCCTGGGTGGCTATGGCATGGGCATGTATTTAATGCGCCAAGTTGGCGATCGGGGTGTCTATGGCCACCCCGAGCTGCCAGATTTTATGGTTTTTTTAAACTGGCAGCAGCTGCCCTGGTATTGGCAGGGCATGGATATGTTTTGGTTTGCACTGTTGATGATACTGCTGGTGCCGGGGCTATTGGCCTTTGTATTTGGCGCGCTGGCGTTTCGCTCGCGGGTGACCGGTGTGTATCTGTCAATTATGACCCAGGCGCTTACCTATGCCTTGATGTTGGCGTTTTTCCGCAATGAGATGGGCTTTGGCGGCAATAACGGCCTGACCGACTTTAAAGATATTCTGGGTTATAACCTGCAGGCAGACGGCACCCGGGTGAGCTTGTTTATCATTACCGCATTTTGCCTGGCAATGGCGTTTTTGCTCAGCCGCAGCATTATGCAGTCGCGCTTTGGCCGGGTGGTGTTGGCGATTCGCGATGCCGAGCCGCGCTCGCGCTTTGTGGGTTACCGGGTTGAACGCTATAAACTTTGGCTATTTGTCTATTCGGCACTATTGGCGGCCCTGGCCGGCGCCCTCTATGTACCCCAGGTGGGCATTATCAACCCCGGCGAATTTGCACCGCTCAATTCAATTGAAGTGGTGGTCTGGGTCGCGGTGGGTGGGCGTGGCACTCTGTACGGCGCAATTATCGGGGCGCTTTTGGTCAACTACGCCAAAACCCGCTTTACCGCAATTTGGCCCGATGCCTGGCTGTTTATGTTGGGTGCCCTGTTTGTGTTTATTACTGTGTTCTTACCCCAGGGCTTAAGTGCTTATGTCGCCGCCAAATGGCAGCAGTATCGGCACGCCAAGTCGACTTCTAAGGGAGCCCAGCATGAACCTTGTTAAATCGAAATGGCAAAGCTGGCAGCGCGCGCGCCACCCCGAGCTGGGCGAGCAGCTCAACGTCGATAAAGACATTATTTTATATATCGAGGGGCTGAGCGTCAGTTTTGACGGTTTTAAAGCGCTAAATAATTTAAACCTGTATATCAACGACGGCGAGTTGCGTTGCCTGATCGGCGCCAACGGTGCCGGTAAAACCACC
>JAOXRV010000619.1 GCA_025800435.1 Cellvibrionaceae bacterium
TGGCAGTACCAAACAGCAAGGCCGCGCCTAAGAGAATTAAGTTGGTATATAAACCAGCCAAGAAATAGGCGAGAACCGTCTCGCGTATGCCAATACTGCCATTAAATTTAAGGCTGCCAAAGCGGCTGTAACTCATTGAGAACTGTTGCACGGCCTGAATAAAAAGCGCCGGCAAAAATACAATAAACAAAACAAAGAAAAACACCATCACCATCGCGGTAATGGCCAAGCCGCCCATTGCGCTGTCGTCTGGCTGGGCAAAAACCAAGCTAAAGAAGGTGCCTATAATTAAAGCGCCAGCGACAATAATTACCCCAAATGCCTTGGTCGCAGCCCAAGTGTTGCCGTCAAAACCAAAGCGGATATTGCGATAGCTGGTATGGCGGCGCCTGAAGCGAAAGGCGCTGGTGATTAGATAGGGCAGCAGGGGTGCGGCAAGCAGCATGGCTACAAGCGGGGCTAAGCTACTGATTTGTGCGCTAATGGTTACCACGATCAACAGAACCACGGCAATTACCCGGCCAACTAAAATTTGCAGGCCAGTCGCGTGAAAGTCAAAGCGGGCGCCGTCGAGTTCGGTATTACCGTAAAAGTAGCGCCGGTTTCTAACCGTGGCCCAGGCTGAGTAAATGCCCACGGTAATTAAGGTTAGGATTAAATTGACGATCCAAATACCAAAGTACTCGCGGCCGCTGCCGTGAAAGGCTAGGCTATTCCAGTCATCGGGCTGGTAGGCTTGTTGGGTACTGTGGGCTGGGGCAGTTAGGTTCTCGCTCATGCTCTGTCCTTGTATGGTCTGGTGCTTTCCTTGGGGGTATTGGTAAGCCATACTAAGGCAGTTAGCGTCTAATTCCTCTTGGTGAAAAGTACTAAATCTAAACACTTAGGCGCCACTGATCAGCCTGGCCCTAACCAAGCGAGAGCCCGGTAAACCACTACTTTATCCCTATTTTCGATTACAATAGCCGCCCTAAGCAGCAAACCCGGAGCGCAAAATGACCGAGCCCCTATCCCCCGACAGCGAAGAGAACTTTGACCGCTTTATCGTCGAAGCCCTAGAGACCGGCTGTGTCTGGGGCCTAGAAGGGCCCGAAGGCTGGGCTTTGTGCCCCTCGGAGCAGTTTAAAGAAACCGATGTAATGCCCTTTTGGAGCCAGCCCGAATTTGCCCAGTGCCACTGCGTTGAAGACTGGTCAATCTATAAGCCGGTACCCATCTCGGTAGAGGAGTTTATGGATGAATGGCTACCCGGCCTGCACGAGGATGTAATTCTGGTGGGGGTTAATTGGGATGCAGAGCTAGAGGGCATGGAAACCGAGCCCCTGGACCTATTGCAAGAGTTTGAAGCGGAAATCAGCTAATGTACCCCCTGAAATATATCGAGCCGGTATTTCGCCCGCCCAGTGAGTGGAAGTCGCTAATTCTGCAAGTGACCAATGGCTGCTCTTACAATAAGTGCACCTTTTGCGATATGTACACCCTGGAGCAAAAGCGCTTTAAACCCAAAAAGGCCGAGCAGATCGAGGCAGAGCTATTGAGCATTGCCGAGGCCGGCTACCCGGTGCAGCGTATCTTCTTGGCCGATGGCGATGCCATGACCCTATCCACCCGCCGCCTAAAAGAAATACTGCTGCTGATACGCCAGTATTTCCCAAGCGTTAGCCGTATCTCTTCCTACTGCCTGCCGCGCAATCTCAACAAAAAAACCGTGGCCGAGCTGGCCGAGTTACGCGAGCTGGGCTTAAGCTTGATGTACGTGGGCTGCGAATCTGGCGATGACGAGGTGCTAGAGCGGGTGCGCAAGGGCGAAAGCTACGCCAGCTCGCTTGAGGCATTGCAAAAAATTAAACAGGCGGGCATGAAAAGCTCAGTAATGATTCTAAACGGCCTGGGCGGTCCCGAGTTGAGCGAGCAGCACGCCAAAAATTCCGCCCGCCTAATGAATGCCGCCCAACCCGAGTACCTGTCTACCCTGGTGGTGGAATTTCCCGGCGGCAGCGAGCGTTTTGAACAGGCCTTTGGCCGCCCCTGGCGCAAGCTGGGTAAACTGGAATTATTTAAAGAGATGGAAACTCTGCTGGCCGAGCTGGAACTGGAGAAAACCATCTTTCGCAGTGATCACGCCTCAAATTATTTGGTGTTAAAAGGCGTATTGGGTAAAGACAAGCCCAAGTTGTTACACACGGTAAAAACTGCGATAAACCAACCCGGGGTAATTCCCCTGCGGCAAGAATGGCAAAGGGGCTTGTAAATGCTGGCAGACCAAGCAATACAGTGGGATAGACCCAGGCCCTACACCCTGGACGTGGTGGTGGCCGAAGAGGATATTGATGCCCTAAACCACACCAATAACACCGTCTACGTAAAGTGGTGTGAGCGTGCCGCTTGGCAGCACTCCTGTAGCCTGGGCTTAGATATTGAGGCCTACCGGGCACTCGACCGTGCCATTGCCATTCGCCGGGCCGAGTACGATTATATTCAAGCGGCCCTGCTGGGCGAGAAGTTACGCATTGCCACATGGATAAGCGAATCCGATGGCAAGCTCAGCATGCGCCGAGAGTTCCAAATAGTTCGCCTAAGCGATGGCGTAACCCTGCTGCGCGGCGCCTGGCAGGTAGTCTGCATTGAAATGAGCAGTGGCCGCCCGCGCCGCATGCCGCCCGAGTTTCGCGACGGTTACGGTGCGGTAGTGGTGAGCGAACGCAGCTAGAACGGCTGGCAAAAGAAGAGACAAAATGAGCGACGAAGAAGATTTTTTTCGCCAGAGCATGGCTGATGTAAAACCCATGGCCAAGCAGAACCGGGTAAACCTTAAACCGGGCAAAAGCGATAACCCCGGTTTAAAGCACCGCCAGGCTGCCGCGGTAGAAGAAAAACCCGACCCCAAAGCCGATCCGCTCAGCGACGATAATATTGAACCCGTCGACCCGATGGAAATTATTGGCTTCCAGCGCCCCGGTGTACAGCACGGCGTGTATAAATCCCTGCGCCTGGGTAAATACTCCATTGAGGCACGGCTAGATTTGCACAATATGAATGTAGAGTGGGCCAGGCGCAGTGTGTATCAGTTTATTAAAGACTGTATCGAGCACGATATCCGCTGCGCCCTAATTACCCACGGCAAAGGCGAAGGCCGCCAAACCCAGGGGGTACTTAAAGGCGCCGTGGCCCACTGGCTGCCGCAAATTGATAGCGTGCTGGCCTTTCACTCGGCCCAAAAACAACACGGCGGTGCCGGTGCCACTTACGTAATGCTTAAAAAAAGCGAACGCAAACGGCAAGAGAATATGGAGCGTTTCTCTAAGCGCTAGGGCGCATTTGCTTCAGGTGGGTGGTGCGGTAGTTGGTAGTCTTTCTGCAAACTGGTGCTGGTGCCGACATCCAGCGGTGGCGCTACCTTATATTCTTTTACATTGCTGGTTTTGCCCTTACAGAGCTTGTCGGTATACACCTTTTTACCCTCGGCATTGGTGCACTCATACACGGTAGTGGCGCCCGCACCAGAACAAGCCAGTAATAATGTTAATAGTAAAACCGGTGTCATCTGTCTCATGTAAGCCTTCCGCTGGTCATTGATAAACTACAGGTGAAGAATCTTGGTGTAGATTTTAACGGGTGAGAGATGGACGCCCATAATTGATTTAACCTATCGGTTTAGCCCCGCGGTCGCGGGGAACACTCAACGGTTTCGCGCTCAGCGATTACATCCTGCGGTTTAGCCCCGCGGTCGCGGGGAACACGAGATCAGCCCCATGTTCACCAAAGGGTACAACGGTTTAGCCCCGCGGTCGCGGGGAACACGGGTTTGATCGGGTTTGCGGTGAGCAGCGAGGCGGTTTAGCCCCGCGGTCGCGGGGAA
>JAOXRV010000647.1 GCA_025800435.1 Cellvibrionaceae bacterium
GCCCTTTCAGGGTTGCCGGTTTTTGCCGGCAACCTTTTTTTGATGTGGTTTTTGCCAACGTGCTTGCCTGGCTCGAAAGAGCAAAAGAGATATGTATGAATTTTCCGCATGGCCTCCTAATTGTTAACACCCCCTAATGCCGATAGATTTACCCTAAGAAATCCATGAAAATCACTGTCAATCCAGAAACAAGTATTTTTGGTTTCAAGGGGTAGGGTATCCCTGTCCACTGTCCGTCTTCTATTAAAGAAGGAAGCCATCAGCTGATTTAATGTACCCAATGCGCAAAAAAGGCGGTGTGATTGATCTGTCAGGTCACCGATCGGAGTCTCGGCGGCAGCTGCTCGAACGATTGTTTGGCGAGCATGGCTCTGCGCTGCGTGGGTTTTTACATGGATTAATGGGGTCCAGTCATGAGCTGGAGGATGTGGTTCAGGACGTGTTCGCCAAGCTGGCTAAAGAAGAGAATTTGATAGCCAGGCTGCCTGCTGACCGCAGCAAGTGGCGCTCTTATCTGGTGGCGATGGCCAACAATCTGGTGGTGGATATGGCGCGCTATAAGCAGGTGCGTCGCAAGTATCTCGATAAAGAGCGCCACCAGATAACAGAGGCCGATAGGGTCGAAGAGGCATCGCCTGAGCGGATTGCCCTTAGCCGTCAGGAACTGGAGCGGGTTAAGGCAGTAATTTTGGAATTGCGTCCGCGTTGGCGCCAGGCGTTTATCCTCAACCGCTTCAAGCACCAGAGTTACCCCCAGATCGCCCAGCAGATGGGGGTATCCGTAAAACAGATTGAGAAGT
>JAOXRV010000658.1 GCA_025800435.1 Cellvibrionaceae bacterium
AAAACTGGCGGCCATGCCGCGACCATCGCAAATACCGCCGGCGGCAATCAGGGGTAAATCTATCTGCTCAGCGATAGCTTGCAGCAACACCATGGTCGACACTTCTTCGGGGTTTTTAAAGCCGCCGCCTTCGCCGCCCTCAACCACCAGGCCGTCGACACCGGCATCGGCGCATTTAAGTGCCGCATCTACTGAGGGCACCGCATGATAAACCACAATACCGGCCTCTTGTAGTGGCGCCAAGAATTTGCGCGGACTACCTGCTGAGGTGGTGACAAACTTAACACCGGACTCGCAAATAAATCGCAACATGGC
Source organism: Cellvibrionaceae bacterium (assembly GCA_025800435.1). GTDB lineage: Bacteria > Pseudomonadota > Gammaproteobacteria > Pseudomonadales > Cellvibrionaceae > Pseudoteredinibacter. The sequence continues at coordinate 316 of JAOXRV010000658.1, forward strand.
GTCATCGTGCAAAAACATAATGGGCAGGTTTACACCAAAGGGCTTATCGGTCAGCGCGGCCATTTTTTTGATTTCGGCTTTGCAATTTTCGGTTTCACCGGATGAGGTTTCGATGATACCGAGGCCGCCGGCATTGGAAACCGCCGAGGCCAACTGGGCCCTAGCCATCCAACCCATTGGGGCTTGCACAATCGGGTATTGAACACCGGTGTGTTGTAAAAAACGATTCACGCTAAACTCCTTGATAAATTAAACCCTGCTTGGGGTTAAGACGACCGGCGAGCACCGCTTGATAAGAAGCACTGATATCGCGCTCACCGTAAATTGTTTCGACTTCTAACCAACTGCCACTGGCGCCAATAAATTGTTCCCAGGCGGTAGCCAGGCGTCGACCAAATTCAGCCGCGCCCAACTCTTTTACTCTTTTTTGGGCCTGGTGGGGGGCAAAAAATAACTCTGGCTCGGGGCCGGGAAGAGATTCCGCCTCAGTGACTTTATCCCAGTGTGAGGCGCCGACCACACAGCTGTACTGCAAGGCCTCGGCGAGGGCACTGTGAATGCGGTGTTTAATGTCGCCGTTGCCGGCAAAATCGATTAACAGTGAATTTTTCCGCGGCAGCTGCTCAATCTCATCGTAGCTAAGCACTTGATCGTACAAACCCAGACCCTCTACAAAGCTGCGATTGGCGCTGGAGGTTAAACCAATTATTTTATAGGCGGCGCCACGTTCGACCCGATTATTGTTGAGGCCAAAGGCGGTGCCAATGGCGGTTTTACTGGAGGCACTGCTGAGAATAATCTGCTCGGCGCCGAGGAAATCTTGCTCGGCAAAAAAATCATCCAGTAAAAAGGCGGTGGTAAACAAGGGGCGCAATAACATTTGCTCGGCTTCGGTATCGGGCCGGTATAAGGGGTCGTTTTGGCAGCGCCAATACTGGTTGTAAACTTCGGCCAACCCTGCTCGGTGGGGGCTGGCGTCAATAAATGCCCAGTCGCCAACTCCGGCGGGGCGCACACGCAGGTACTGAGCCATGGGGAAATAACCATAGATACGCTCACCCACACCAAGCTCGGCGCAATTGGACTCGACGATGTTGGCAAAACCCCACACCGGAATAATTCCGTAGTCACCTTCAGCGGGGAAAAATTGCCAGTACTGCAGCAAATCACCCATGGCGCCATAGGTAATATTGTTAGCGGTAAAAGAATAGGCCTCTACCTTCAGCCGTACCTCGCCCTCGGCCAAATCTTGCTGTGGCTGTTCGCGCCACTGGGTATCGTCTAACTGGGATCGTTTAACCCAAAATTGCTTGCCTTCACTGACTGCCATCACCGGCCTCCGTGTTTAACACTTGTTGAAACATCGCTTTAATTTC
>JAOXRV010000669.1 GCA_025800435.1 Cellvibrionaceae bacterium
ATACGATAGCCCGCTAAGCGATTGCCATTGCGCTGGGGCGCAAGTGACATAAACCGAGTCAATGCTAATGGGTTTGAGGTGAGGGTACGCTTGGGGTTTTGCCCCAGTAGCTCAGTAAACGCGGGGTCACTCAAACTGACCTCTCTGGGCGTTGAGCTGGCACTTGCGATCGCTGCTGAGCGTGCGGCTTTCTTCGGTAGCAGCAACTTTTCCGCCACGTCGTTGTTATAAATAATCACGTGATCTTGGGCGATAGCGGCCAGTGTGACGCGGCGGCTGCGCTTATCGGAGATAACCTCATCGATCCGATAGGCGCCCTGTTTACCTTCAAAGTTAATAACGGCAACGCCGTTTTGGCCTGATACCAGACCGAGCAATTTGATATTGAGGCGTGTCTGTTTTACCTCTTGTGTCGCTGTAATGACTGCCGCGGGTTTATCCTGCGCGGGGCGCGCTGCTTGGCCAAACAGGTGATGTGCTTGAATCTCAGCAACCAGCGATGCGGTATCAGTATTGGGTGCGCTAATAGCTGCGCTTGAGGTAACACTGGCAGGAGAAAATTGCGGCGTTGGGACGTCCTTAAAGAGTGCGGCGATCTGCCAAATCAGCGGTGCCAATAACCATGCTGTAAGTACCACAAGCACGCCAGTGACGAGCTTGCTGAGTTGAAGAAAACCCATTGATAAATCCAATTTAAAGTGACGTCCGCTTGAACAGAGCAAGCACGCTATTTTTGCCAGCATCTGTTACAAAAACATGACACAAGCAAAGCATCCATAATACAAGGGGTTTTCGCGAATTGAAAAGAGCCTTGTTCACCAATGTACCACGGCCGCTCGATTGGCGTAAGTGCGCGTTAAATCGGCGCGTATCCGGTACGCAGTGCATGAGCCCAGTCTGCTCGGTTACGTGCTAGCGCTGCCTGCGCGGCAGGTTCAAAATCATAGGCAATCGCGCGCTGCTCGCAGTGCCATTGCTGGTTAGCAAAACTGATGATCGCATATTGCGCGCAGTTTGATCTGGTCTCCATGCGATGAGGGGTGGGCTCGTCATCAGCATAAGCCGGTAGGCCAACACTACCGGGGTTTACGATAGTGAGGGTTGTATTAAGCTCGACTTGGCGTGGCAGATGCGTATGCCCACACAACAGCAGCCGAGTAGCAGGTGGTAATTTACCCACTAACGCCTCGATTTCAGATGTTGAGCGCAGCGTAGTGCGCATATTTTGGATCGTCTCAAGCAGGTAGATTAAATCGCTCTGAGGTGTCCCGTGGCACAGCTGTAAACCATTTGGTAAATGCGCGTCGAAGGGGAGGCTGCTTAACCATGCTAAGGCATCGTCGCCAAGCTCTGTGTGGATAAAGCGCAGCGTAGGGTTGGCAGCCAATGTTGCCTCCGTTGCAGCAACAATATCTCGATCCTGATTGCCGCTGATGGTGGTGACAGCATAGCGCTTTTCCAGATCGACCAAGCGCTGATACGTGGCGTGTGGAGCTAACGGCCCGTAAAGGATATCGCCTAAATTAATAAACTGGGTAATGCCGCTGTTCAGCGCATCCTCAAGGACGGCGTTGAGCGCCCAGATATTGCTGTGAATATCCGAGAGCACCGCATAGCGGCTCACTGGGTATACTCCTGTTGGTGCAGGCCGAACTGCTCATCAAGTAGCGCGCCGATGACGTTACCCTCTGCAAGGTGATGCGCATATTGCATGTGTAGGCAGCGCACCTTATCCCATTGGGAGATGCCGCCGATGCCATAGCGCTCGAACATCTCGGTAAAGCCGAGCGCTTCGATACGTGCTTTATCTTCGGGTTGCATCAGCTCCCAGCGGCGGGCCACGTAGTCGCGCTGGTTTTGGAGATAGGCTTCACGCAGTGCCTCATCCGTTTGCAGGCGGGCCTCGATCTCCTTAACCCACCCCTGTGTCTCGATACTACCAATCGCTTTGCAGAGCGCTTTTGAAGTGAGCCAATAGAGCGTTGGAAACGGGATGTCATCCACTAACGAGCGCATCTGAACAACCAAGGGGACCCCTTTTGGTGTTGCGACGGTGACCGCCACTAACCCTTTGGGCTCTCGGCCAATCTGCTGGCCGACCAGCGCTATCTGTTCTGCTGTTAAACTCATATTTCTTACCTTGGCTGGTTAAACGTGGCCGTACTCTTCACCCTGTGCTAACCAGCGGCGAGTAATCGCGCTGGTGAGAGTTGGCTCTTGGGTTAGTTGGGCTGCGGCATCTCTTACGGCATCTAACAGATCAGAGTCGCGCTGAAGGTCGGCGATACGAAACTGCATGTCGCCGGTTTGGCGCGTACCGAGCACCTCACCGGGGCCGCGCAGTTCTAAATCTTTCTCGGCGATCCGGAAACCATCGGTGGTTTGGCGCATCACCGCTAAACGCTCTTTACCCTGTTTGGAAAGGGGCGCATGGTACATCAGAACGCAGTGGCTCGCGACCGACCCACGCCCGACGCGGCCGCGCAACTGGTGGAGCTGTGATAAACCAAGCCGCTCCGGGTTTTCGATGATCATCACGCTGGCATTGGGTACATCCACACCCACTTCGATAACGGTGGTCGCAACCAAGAGATCAAGCTCCGCTTGTTTGAAGCGCTGCATCACCTCGGCTTTTTCCGCAGCTTTCATACGGCCATGAACCAAACCAATGCGTAACTCCGCAAGCTGCTCTTTCAGCTGTTCGGCGGTGACTTCTGCTGCTTGGCATTGCAGCGCCTCGGACTCTTCAATTAAGGTGCAGACCCAGTACACCTGCTTACCCTCTTGGCAAGCGGCGCGCACGCGGCTGATCACTTGGTCGCGGCGCGAGTCATCAATCACCACTGTATTAACCGGGGTGCGTCCCGGTGGCAGCTCATCGATGATGGAGCAATCCAGATCCGCATAGGCGCTCATGGTCAGTGTGCGTGGGATTGGCGTGGCGGTCATGATCAGCTGGTGCGGCGTTTGAATGCCATCACGGCCTTTTTCGCGCAGACTCAAGCGCTGATGAACGCCGAAGCGGTGCTGCTCATCGATAATGGCAAGCCCTAGGTTGTAAAAACGCACCTCATCCTGAAAGAGTGCATGGGTGCCAACCACCACCTGTGCGCTACCATCTGCAATGCTCGCGAGCTGTTGCTCACGGCGTTTGCCCTTGAGCTTACCCACGAGCCATGCCACCTGAATACCCAGCGGCTCCAGCCACGCCTGAAAGTTGTTGAAGTGTTGCTCAGCCAATATTTCGGTGGGCGCCATGATCGCGGCTTGAAAACCGTTCTCCACCGCTTGCAGTGCCGCCAGTGCAGCAATCATCGTTTTACCTGAGCCAACATCGCCCTGAATCAAGCGTAGCATGGGGCGCGGTTGGGCAAGGTCTGCTGCCACCTCTTGGCTAACACGTTGTTGAGCGTTAGTGAGCGAAAAGGGCAACTGGGCAAGAAAGGGCTGCGAGAAATGCCCCGTGGCTGCCATGGCAGGGGCTCCATCTTGTTGGATCTGCTGGCGCAGTTTCAGCAACGTTAAATGGTGTGCTAGCAGCTCTTCAAAGGCGAGGCGGCGCTGCGCAGGGTGTTGGCCTGCCAACAGTAGGTGCTGGTCGGCATCCACCGGAGGTGTGTGCAGGTAGCGCAGTGCGGCTTTTAACTCGGGCAGTTTCCAGTAGCTACGCACACTGGCGGGCAGGAGTTCCTCGATATGGCCGGTATCCAGCCAGCTGAGTGCTTGCTCCATAAGTTTGCGCAGTTTGTTTTGCTGTAAGCCCTCGGTCATCGGGTAGACGGGCGTTAGGTGTGTATCGGTGGGCTGTAGTCCATCGTTGCCGCTGGCGCGATACTCAGGGTGCACCATCTCGAGTCCGTTGGGGCCGGGGCGTGCTTCGCCAAAGCAGCGTACCCGTTTGCCAGGTGCCAGACCGTTTTTTTGTGCGGCGCTAAAGTGAAAAAAGCGCAGTGTTAATGTCCCTGTGCCATCTTGAATACGACACAGTAGCGCACGGCGGCGTCCCATCTGAACATCACTGACGCGTACTTCGCCCTCCACGACCACTTCATCGCCGGGCTGCAATGAGCCTATGGGTACGATGCGCGTGCGGTCTTGATAGCGTAGTGGCAGGTGGAACAGCAGGTCCTGAATCTGCGTAATGCCCAAGCGCTCAAGTTTAAGTGCCATCGCTGCACCCACCCCTTTGAGCTGGGTGATATCGTTTGCCGATGCCATGATCTTGCGGCGTCCTTAGTGGGGCGTCACGTTGCACAAGCTGACGGCGTTGATCAGCACATCGATCGCCTGTGGACGTGGAAAGCTTGCACGCCATGCCACGGCCACGGTGCGGGTGGGCTGCGGCTGCTTAAACGGCTTGGTGATGACCAGATCAGACTGGTAGTGTCCATCGGTCGCAGAGATCGGTAATACACTTGCGCCAAGGCCTGTGGCCACCATCATGCGGATCGTCTCTAGCGAGCTGCCTTCGGTCACGCGATGTTGCTGCTGAATCGCTTGTGTGAGCGTTGGGCAGGACTCAAGCACTTGGTCGCGGAAACAGTGACCCTCGCCGAGTAATAGTAATTCGGTGCTGCTAAGGCTAGCTGCATCGATCTGGCGCTGATCTTTCCACGGGTGCTGCTTGGGCAGCAGCATCACGAAAGGCTCGTCATACAGAGGCCGAGTGACGACATCAGGTTCCTCAAAGGGTAGGGCGATGATAATCGCGTCTAGCTCCCCTTGGCGCAGCTTTTCACGTAGGCGGGCGGTAAAGTTCTCTTCGATATAGAGCGGCATATTGGGCGCTAGTTGGCGTACCTGAGGTACCAAGTGTGGAAACAGGTAGGGGCCGATGGTGTAGATGGCACCGACCCGCAGCGGTGCCAGCAGTTGGTCTTTACCGTTTTGCGCCACATCTTTAATAGCGTCCGCTTGTTGCAGTACCTTTTGTGCTTGCTCCACCACTTGAGCGCCGACATCCGTTAAGTGCACGGAGTTCTTAGTCCGCTCAAACAGCGCCACGCCCAACTCTTCCTCCAGCTTTTTAACGGCAATCGAGAGCGTGGGTTGGCTGACAAAGCACTGCTCAGCGGCACGTCCAAAGTGCTGCTCTTTTGCTAGCGTTACGATGTAGCGCAGCTCAGTAAGTGTCATAGTCGGTCCTCTGTTATGATGCAGCTGCAAACCAAAAGGAGAACGAGATGCCGCAACGTGTTTTGATTGCTGGATGTGGTGATGTTGGCAGCGCTCTAGGGGGGTTGCTGGCCGAACAAGGGCTAACGGTTTGGGGGATACGCCGTGATATCACCAAACTACCGGCCGCTATCCAAGGGATATCAGCCGATCTTGGTGATAAAGATACACTATCAAACCTGCCTGAGATAGATGTTTTGATCTATTGTGCCGCTGCATCTGGCCGCACTGAAGAGGCCTACCAACGTGCGTATGTCGATGGCGTTAAACACGTGGTTGCAGCACTGCCTGAGCCGCCCAAAACGCTGCTCTTTACATCCAGTACGAGCGTTTATGGCCAAGCCGACAGTACAACGGTTGATGAACAGTCTCCCGCTGAACCGCGCACGGCGACCGGCAAAATTATGCGTACAGCTGAGCAACAGGTTCAGGCGCTAGGCGGCACTGCGGTGCGCTTCAGCGGTATCTATGGTCCTGGCCGTGGTTTTCTACTTGAGCGGGTGAAGCAGGGCATCTCTGCCCCTCTGGAGCCGGTGAGTTTCACCAATCGTATCCACCGTGATGATTGCGCGGGTGTTTTAGCGCATCTAGTGAATTTGGCGACTCAAGGGGAGCGGTTAGCGCCCGTTTATCTTGCCTCTGACGATCAACCTGCCCCCCTTGCTGAAGTGATGGATTGGTTAGCGGGTGAGTTAAACGTGACGATTACCGAGCGCTCGATGAGCCGTGGTACGGGGAGTAAGCGTTGCAATAACAGCTTCTTGAGAGCAAGCGGTTATCAGTTTATCTATCCAAGCTACCGCGAAGGCTATCGCGCGCTATTAGCAGCTGCGCTCCCTGCTTAACGCTTTAGCCTTACATTAAAAAACCGCTCAATAGAGCGGTTTTTTATTTACTGCTTTTCAACACCGAGTGGATCGATAGGCGGTTTGTAATACTGGTAGCGGTTAAAGTGGCTTTCCATCATGCGGAACAGCCCGATAACTACTGCTGCC
>JAOXRV010000702.1 GCA_025800435.1 Cellvibrionaceae bacterium
CTATCCGGGCAAGAAGCAGAACAGGTTGAGGTTGGCGAGCTTAAAGCAAAAACCACTGGCCTGGGCAGTAGAAAACAAAAATCTCCACTTAGCACTTACTCTGCCACGGGCAACTCACAAACCGCCAAATCGACAAAATCACAGGGTTCAGGCCACGCAACCACCAACCAAACCCACTCCGCATCAGCTGCAAACGGCCCAGGTCTTGCAACGAACTCATACCCTCGCAACTCTGCTAGATCACAAAACACTACAAGCGGTAACAGTACACCTAGCCACAGCGCTGCCGCTCAAGGGGCTAATAGCGGCCTCCAAGGCAGCAACACCACCCCATCATCTACACACACCAACCAAACAGCGGCCAGCCAAGGAGGCTCAAATGTAAATAATATTGGCAACACAAGCGCACAGCCTTCGGCGGCAACAACTAAACCAGTAGCCAGCTCACCACAAGCAGGTAATTCAAACAATTCTGGCAATCAGACAAGCGGCCAGCCCGGCAGTGGAAAGTCACCGGGCTTAGGCCCAGGCAACAACTTTAGCAATGGCACGCAAAGCAGCGGGCAAGTTGGCCAAACTGGCGTGCCTGGGCAGGGTGTTGTTACTGGCACTGGCACTGGCAAAACGAATCCAGCGCCACATACCAGCCCGAGAAACTTGGCGCTTATTTCAAAACACGTATATGGAAATGCAGGGGCCATACTACCAAGCCACATCACGGTTGTCACAAAGAAACAACTGAACCAACTAGGCCTCAGTGGTATACTATTAAACGATAGTCAATCTGGGTTTAAATCTAACTTATACTACAACTCAAAGCATGGCCAATATATTTATGCCTTTGCCGGCACAGAAGACGGTACAGACTGGAAGCAAAACCTTGCTCAAGGCTTAGGGCTTGTTGCTGAACAATATGAGCTAGCTATGCAAAATGCACTAGACATTAAGGATGCAACAGGCGGCAAAGTACACCTAACCGGCCATTCGCTAGGAGGCGGGCTTGCCAGTGCCGCATCACTCGTCAGCAACACTAGGGCAACCACATTCAATTCGGCCAGAGTAAACTTCTTAACTCCTCTCCGACACGGGGCAAATATGAATCGAGCAGATGAACTGATTGATGCGTATTACGTTGAAGGAGAACTCCTCAATTCAATCCAACATGCCATAGGAAACCGAATCCCCCTGAGGCCGGCTAACAACCCCATAAGATGGTGGCACTCCCCCATCCAAAAACTCATTAGGGCCTACCAGTTGCATAGCCAAGATGAAGTCTTAAACTCCCCGGATCTTTAACCATGAAAAAAACAGCCAAATACATATCACTATGGGCCATTCTTATCTCACTAACTGGGTGCGGAGAGGAAAAAATGAGTCAAAATAATACGCCTAACCTAGACACTAAAAAGACAACAGACGCCCCCCTGTTTGCGGCCCTCAAAAAGGGCGACCTAGTAGAGTTCGAGAATCAGTTAAAAGCAGGTGAAAGTCCTAATGTCGCCTACAAAAATGGGGCCTCAATAATGTCTTACGTCGTAGCAAATACAGACAGCCGTTACTTAGCGCTAACCTTAAAATATTCCGGAGACCCAAACCTTTACCATGAAAGTAGAAAGCGCAACATCATTTTCGGGGCTGTGTCACCGGGTCATATACCCCACTTAAAACTACTTATTAAAGCAGGCGCCGACGTAAACGTGAGAAATGGATCCGGGAACACACCATTAATTTCTGCCGCATCCTTAAATCAGTACGATGCCGCCTACTTACTGCTAGAAAACGGAGCCGACCCGAGTATTAAAAACAACTGGGGCAAGGGTGTTGCTGACAGGATCGCCGGAAACAACATCTCCCCAAGCTCCCACCTTTATCAATGGCGAAGCAAGGTTATAAAAAAACTTGAGCAGCAAGGCATAAAAATACCCAATCAAGAATAAATTATCGAAGCCTGCGAGCGCACTACCCTAAGCCCTGACAGCCACATATATCATTGCGACGACCACTCGTAACACAGGAATCACCACATGAAAATATTAACAAGCTTAATCATCATATTTATCTGCCACGCCAGTATCGCTGTCGGCCAGCAGGCGGATATGGATAATATAATTCGCGCACTGGAACAAGACCCGCCGGAAAAATTTGAAGCGGTTATGAAGGCTTTTATTGAGCGAGCGCAAGCGGGTGACGCCGAGGGCATGATCAGCTTAAGCAGCCACGTTACCATTGCTAAAATTGGTATGAACAAGCTGCGGGCACACTATCAAAAAGATACCATTCCCGTTTTAAAGGCTTGCACTGAAATATCTTACGGGGGCAATAATATACACGTTGGCGGCGAGCAGTTTGGCACCGGGGCCGGCTGGGTGTTTGAGAAATCCTGCCTAGTTAAAGACGGCAAGGATCTGTCACTACGATTTATTGTACTCAAAGAAAACGGGCGGATTGCGCTAACCTCTTTTGGCCTGGCCGACTAAATACGCGCCGAATTGGGAGCAATTATTCCTCCGGCGGCGGCGCCACTCGCATAACCTCTTCAATAGTCGTTAGGCCGGCCGATACCTTTTGCGCGCCGGATAGGCGCAGGGTGCGCATGCCTTCGCGCATGGCCGCCTTGCGTAGGGTTTGCAGGTCTAAGTCGTCGGTCATTTGCCCGCGCACCGTGTCGCTGACCATTAAAATTTCAAAAATACCTTGGCGGCCCAGGTAGCCGGTGTGGCGGCAATCGAGGCAGCCAACGGGTTTGTACACTTTGGCCGGCGGCGTTACCTTCCAGGGGGAGACCAGGGCCTGCCATAGATCCAGATCCAGTTCCGCTTCCTCTTTGCAGTTATCGCACAGGGT
>JAOXRV010000708.1 GCA_025800435.1 Cellvibrionaceae bacterium
CCACACCAGCGTCTGTCGACATACTATCCCCTTAGCTCTTGATACCGGCGCAGGTTTAGAACCGCCACCGAGGCTCGACAACGAAGCCACTGATTCTAACTAGCTGCGATTAAAAGCTTTAGTCTACCAGAAACTAACGCGCTTGGGACTTGAGCCGCGCCAGCAAAGACGAGGTATCCCAACGCCCACCGCCCTGCAACTGAACCTCGTTATAAAACTGATCCACCAGCGCAGTAACCGGTACCGCCGCCTTAATGCGCGCCGCCTCGGCCATCACAATAGATAAATCCTTACGCATCCAGTCCACCGCAAAGCCGTGATCGTAATCACCGGCCAACATGGTGCGATAGCGGTTTTCCATCTGCCAGGATTGGGCCGCGCCCTTAGAGATTACATCCACCACCTGATAGGGGTCCAGGCCTGCGCGCTCGGCAAAATTTAAACCCTCGGCCAGGCCCTCGACCAGACCGGCAATACAAATTTGATTAACCATTTTACAGAGCTGGCCAGAACCGGCCGGGCCCAGTAATTTACAAGAGCGGGCATAGTGATCCAGCACCGGATTAACGTGATTAAACACAGTCACATCACCGCCTACCATTATGGTTAAAGCGCCATTGATAGCGCCGGCTTGGCCGCCGGAAACCGGCGCATCCAAAAAGTGCAGCTTGCGCTCCTTGGCTTGCAGATAGAGCTCTCGGGCCAGCTCGGCCGAGGCGGTGGTGTGATCGACCAATACCGAATCGACCTTCATACCGGCGAATGCGCCCTGCTCGCCCAGGCACACCTCGCGCACATCTTTGTCTTCGCCCACACAGGTAAAGACAATCTCGGCCCCCTCCGCGGCCGCCCTCGGGGTGGGTGCCGCCAGACCGCCGTACTCCTGCTCCCAGCGCCGCGCCACCTCGCCATTGCGATTATAAACGGTCACTTCGCAACCCGCTTTTTGTAAATGCCCCGCCATCGGGTAACCCATAACCCCAAGGCCGATAAACGCCACTTTTTGATGCATAACTCTCTCCCAAATTGGAGTCTAAACCACCGCTGTCGAGACATGGGTTTAAACCGATGTATTTACGCTGCCATTATTGATAAATGATAGCTCAGGGTGGGCAGAGCTACAGCTCGCATTAAAGAAATAAGGCAAATAGCAGCAGTGCCAATAACACCCGGTAAACCACAAATGGCAACATGCCCAGGCGCTCGATCACGCCCATAAACCAATAGACACAAAGATAAGCAGAGATACCCGAGACCACCACCCCAAGTGCCAGCAGATCCCATTCGGGAGCGGCTTGGCCCATAAGCTCCAGTGCTTTATAGCCGCCGGTTAAGGTAATAATAGGTACCGATAATAAAAACGAAAAGCGCGCGGCCGCCTGGCGCTGAAACCCGAGCAGTAATGCCGCTGTCATGGTGATTCCCGAGCGAGAGGTGCCGGGAATAAGAGCTAGCGCCTGGGCCACACCAATCACCAGGGCGAGTAGGACTGTCATTTGCAGTAGGTCTTTTTGGCGTTTGCCAGACCAATCGGCCAGCAACAGCAATAGACCAAACAATAAGGTGGTGGTGGCTATCACCAGGGCCGAGCGCAGATGAGCTTCAATAAAATCGTTAAAGGCCAAACCGGCCAGGCCCGCCGGTATGGTCGCAACCACCATCAACAACAACAGGCGACTGTGCTGGTTGAGTTGACGACTTTGCAGCGTTAATAAACTGCCGCTTGCCAGCTGCCGTATATCCCGCCGCAAATAGGCAACTATAGCCACCAGCGAGCCGACGTGTACCGCCACATCAAAGGCCAGCCCCTGATCGGGCCAGCCCAATAGCTGGGCGGGTAAGATTAAATGGGCACTGCTGGAGATAGGTAAAAATTCAGTAAGGCCTTGCAGCATGGCCAATAATACAGCTTGAAGCCAATCCATTGCTTGTTTCCTTGGCTGTTTTTAAGGTTGAGTATCGGTTTGGGGGCGAATGCGCTGGCGTTTTTCCCAGCTGATTTCATTGCGTAAATACAGCGGCTGCAGCGCCTTGATATCCTGACTTAAGCCAGCGGCAAACTGCAGCTGGCCCAAGCGTACAATATCGGCGGCGGCCGGCTCAATAGTCAAATCCGCCGCCGCTGTCATTGCCGCCAGCGATGGATAGTGCCAGCCGGGGCCGATGTGGTAACAGCGGCCAGCGGCGCTATCGGCCAGCGCTTGAATAGCCGCTGCGGCATCTTCCGGTGCGGATAATGCATCCACTTGTAGCGTTTGCAGCTGGCCATTTTTTTGCACATACGCGCCCCAGTAAACCTCGCTCATGCGGGCATCTAAAGCGGGGAAAAAGACGCTGCCCTCAGGCGCATCGACAGCGCGCTGCTGGGCCAGCGCCATGGCCGCCAAGGTTGACACAGGCAATACCGGCAACTGGGCACCATAGGCCAAGCCCTGCACCACCGCAAAACAAATGCGCAAACCGGTAAACGAACCCGGGCCAGCGCCAAAGGCAATAGCATCGATGTCTTGCAGTGCGACGCCCTGCTGTTGCAGTAACTGATCCACCTGGGGCAACAGCAATTGGGTGTGTTGGCGCGGAGCCTGTTGGCGAATCTGCTCAACCTGGCCCTGCTTGAGCAGAGCAACCGAGCAGTAATCTGAGGCGGTATCAAGAGCGAGAAGCGTACACATGGTGATTGGGAGATTGCGCAATATAAAGGCCGCATTCTACCCCAAACTGGCGCCAGTTACATGCTAGGGCACCGCTCAATAACTCGATGATGCTCAGCGGGATCCTAAAGCGTACAG
>JAOXRV010000724.1 GCA_025800435.1 Cellvibrionaceae bacterium
ATTGTTAGCGCCACCTGATCAAGGTGATAGCCCACCGATACAATGCCCAGCACCTGCTCGCCATATTCATCAAAAATGGGAGCTTTGCCGCGCATCGACCACCCCATACTTCCTTGTGCTTTCGCCAAGTAGGTTTGGCCAAAACGCAGCGCGGGGGCGTTGTCATCGCCATCGTCATCGGCCATCGAGTAACCGATCATCTCAGCGCGTGGATGGGCTAAACGGACGCCATCACGATCACCAATCACAATAAAGCGTGCTTGGGTTTGCTCCGCTAACGTCAAACTCAAAGGGACCAGATAGTCTGAATCACGCCGTTCTACAGCGCTGCGCACATTGGGCATGGCTGCGATTGTTTTGGCAACATCCAAGGCCCGCTGGCCAATTTGCTCATCTAGTGAGTGGTGCAGCGTTAAAACGGCCACCAGCCCTATGACACCCGTTTGCACAACGGTCATTATGCCGAGTACGAGGATCATACGAGTTTTGAGTTTTAGTGCTTGTAACTTACGCATGTGTGTCTTTTATTGTTGTTAATAACACGCCTTTCACGATCAGCCTGGTGGCGCCTTGTTTACGTTAAATAGTATCGAACCCAGACGGCCATTACCCGTGAACAATATGAACAAAACGCTCTTTATGGCCTTAAATCCCATTAAAACCACAATATTCCCACCATCAGCGCCCACTTCTAAGCTAGCCCCATAAAACAAAAACAAGAGGTGCTAACTATGTTTCTGAACAAGCTATCTAAAGGTCACGTTGCCGGTGCGGTGCTAGCGGCGGCAATCTCTAGCGTATCGTTATCAGCGCAAGCATTGGAGAGTGTTCACTTTCTGATTCCTGGTGGTGCTGGCGGAGGCTGGGACTCAACCGCCCGTGGTACCGGCGAGGCGCTGTCTAAATCAGGCCTTGTGGACACTATCTCGTACGAAAACATGTCGGGTGGCGGCGGTGGTAAAGCCATTGCCCACCTGATTGAAACCGCGAGCCAAAAGCAAGATACGCTGATGGTTAACTCTACGCCCATCGTGATCCGCTCGTTATCTAAGGTGTTTCCGCAGTCGTTTCGTGATCTCACGCCTGTTGCTGCCACCATTGGTGACTACGGCGCTTTCGTGGTGAAAAAAGACTCGCCCTATACCTCGTTTACCCAAGTGGTCGAAGATTACCGCAAGAACCCACGCGCCATTAAAATTGCCGGTGGTTCGGCACGCGGCAGCATGGACCACCTAGTTGCAGCAATGGCCTTTAAAGCCGCCGGTGGTGAGCCGCGCCAAGTTCGCTACGTGGCGTATGATGCCGGTGGCAAAGCGATGGCGGGGCTACTTTCTGGCGAAACCCAGCTTCTCTCAACGGGATTCAGTGAAGCGTTGGCACTAGCTGAGGCTGGCGAAGTGCGCATTCTGGTAATGACGGGAACCGAACGTAATGAAGCAGCGCCCGATGTACCGACGCTAAAAGAGCTGGGGTACGATGCAAGCTTTGTTAACTGGCGTGGTTTTTTTGCAGCACCAGGCCTGTCAGACAGCAAAAAAGCTGAGTTCATCGATACGCTCACCAAG
>JAOXRV010000733.1 GCA_025800435.1 Cellvibrionaceae bacterium
CCAATCGCTATATGCAACAATCCCAGATTCTGGTGCCCAAAAACACCCCCGGTGTTACCGTGGTGCGCCCGATGCATGTGTTCGGCTACGACGATGCCCCAGAGGGCCACGCTGAAATTGTGTTTGACAATGTGCGGGTGCCGGCCAGCAATATTATCCTGGGTGAAGGGCGCGGCTTCGAAATTGCCCAGGGCCGCTTGGGCCCCGGCCGTATTCACCACTGCATGCGCTCTATCGGCGCCGCTCAGCGCGCCCTCGATTCAATGTGCAAGCGCGCCAATGAGCGCGTTGCCTTTGGCCAGCCGCTGATTAAAAACCAGTCGGTGCGCGAAGATATCGCGATGTCGGCCTGCCAGATTGAACAGGCCCGCTTAATGACTCTTAAAGCCGCTTACAAGATGGACGTGGCCGGTAATAAAGAGGCCAAAGACCTGATTGCAATGATCAAAATTGTAGCCCCCAATATGGCCCTGGATGTGGTCGACCGGGCCATTCAAATGCACGGTGCGGCCGGTGTCAGCCAAGACACTTTCCTGGCCCACACCTGGGCTGCGCTGCGCACCCTGCGCCTGGCCGACGGCCCAGACCAAGTGCATATGATGCAACTGGGCCGCAACCTGGCGAAAGAATTCGCCTAAGTTGCAAGCTATACACTCAACCGGGGGCCGCCCCGGTTTTGTCATATTAGAACAACAGAAAATGTAAGAGGATTTTCACCATGGCCGATGTCAATCAATTAGACGAAGCCAAACTGGCCAGCTATTTAGAGGCCAATATCGAAGGCTTTAAAGGCCCCATCAGCGCCGAGAAATTTGCCGGTGGCCAATCCAACCCCACCTTTAAAATTAATGCTGCCTCGGGCACCTATGTACTGCGCCGGCAGCCGCCGGGCAAGCTGCTAAAAAGCGCCCACGCGGTAGACCGGGAATACCGCGTTCTGGATGCCTTAAAAGACACCGATGTGCCAGTAGCCAAAGTTTACCACCTGTGTGAAGACCGCGAGGTAATCGGCTCTATGTTTTATATCATGGAGTTTTGCGACGGTAATATCTATTGGGATGCCCAGCTACCCGAAGTGGATAACGCCGCCCGCGGCAAAATGTACGATGAGATGAACCGGGTACTGGCCGCTCTGCACAGTGTCGATATAGACGCAAGTGGCCTCAGCGATTACGGCCGCCCCGGTAACTATTTCGCCCGCCAGCTCGACCGCTGGACCAAACAGTACCGCGCCTCGGAGCTGGATAAAATCGAAGAGATGGATCAGCTGATCACCTGGCTGGAGCAAAACCAGCCCGAGGACGATGGCCGCGTATCGCTGGTACACGGTGACTACCGCCTCGATAATGTGATGTTCGATAACAACAATGAAAAAATTGTCGCAGTACTGGACTGGGAGCTTTCCACTCTGGGCCACCCCTTCGCCGATTTGGCCTACCAGTGCATGCAACTGCGCATGCCCGGTGCCGGTGATATGAAGGGCCTGCTGGGGGTCGACCGCGCCGCGCTCAATATTCCCAGCGAAGAGGCCTATGTGGCGGCTTACTGTGAGCGCATGGGCATAGATAGCATTCCCAATTGGGAATTCTATATCGCCTTTAGTTACTTCCGCCTGGCCGCCATTATTCAGGGTGTAGCCAAGCGCGCCCACGATGGTAATGCCTCCAACAAGAAAGCCGCGCAGATGGGCGCCTTTGTGCAGCCGATGGCGCAAATGGCCCTGGATACCATCGCCAAGGCCCAATAGACATAACAAGAGTGATAACGATGAAAGCGATTATTTGTAACGAGTTTGGCCCACTGGAACAGCTCCAGTATCAAGAGGTCGATAGCCCCCAAGTCAGCCCTGGCACCGTGCTGCTGGATATTAAAGCCGCCGGCGTTAACTACCCAGACGGTTTAATGGTACAGGGCTTGTATCAAATGAAACCGCCCTTCCCTTTTACTCCGGGTTCGGAAGTGGCCGCCGTGGTCAAACAGACCGGCGAGGGCGTCAGCAATGTTAAGGTGGGTGATCGGGTCATCGGTTTTGTCGGCCTTGGCGGCTACGCCGAGCAGGCATTGTGCCCGGCCACCCATTTAATTCCCCTGCCCGATGGTATTGGCGATGCCGAGGCCGCCGGCCTGACCACCGCCCACGCCACCGCTCACCACGCTTTAAAGCAGCGCGCTAATATTCAGCCCGGTGAGACTCTGCTGGTAACCGGCGCCGCTGGCGGCACCGGCCTTGCGGCGGTGCAAATTGGCAAGGCCATGGGCGCCACGGTTATTGCCGCCTGTTCCACCGAGGAAAAGCTGCAAATGGCCAAGGATAACGGCGCGGATATTTTAATTAATTACGCCGAAAAAGATCTGAAAACCGAGCTTAAAGCGCTTAATGAGGGCAGGGGTATCGATGTGGTTTACGATACCGTAGGCGGCGATGCCTTTGATGCCGCCAGCCGCTGCATGGCCTGGAACGGGCGCCTGCTGGTAATCGGTTTTGCCTCGGGCACTATTCCTCAGTTTCCGGTCAACCTGTCGCTGGTCAAGGGC
>JAOXRV010000740.1 GCA_025800435.1 Cellvibrionaceae bacterium
GCACACACAGCTCGCCGGGCTCGCCGCCGGGTAAATCATTACCATCCTCGTCGATCACTTTGACCTCGGTCGCCGGTACCGGTAAACCCACCGTGCCGGCCTGGATGGCGCTACTGGGGTTGGTAGAGACCACCGGCGAGGTTTCGGTTAAGCCATAGCCCTCTGCGGGAATGTGGCCGACCAGCTCCTTCCATTGATTGGCCGCATCCTCGGTTAAGGCCATACCGCCGGAGGCGGTCAAGCGCAGGCTGGACAGGTCTATCGCGCGAAAATCTGGGTTCCTTGCCAGCGCGGTAAAGAGGGTATTGATACCCACCATCATGGTAAATTTATGGCGCTTTACCTCTTTGATAAAACCGGGAATATCGCGAGGGTTGGGGATCAAAATACTGTGACAGCCCATCAGTGCCAAGGCCATGCAGTTAGAGGTAAAAGCGTAGATATGGTACAGCGGCAGCGGCGCCACCGCGATCTCTTCGCCCTCGCGCCAGTCGTCGCCCATATGGGCCAGTACCTGACGCATATTCGACACCAGATTATTGTGGGTCAGCATGGCGCCCTTGGCCACCCCGGTGGTACCGCCGGTGTACTGCAGCACAGCAACATCTTCAACGCTTTTGTTAACCGGGTCGAGTGGCTTATTGCCCTCTCTTAAAGCCAGACGAAAGCCAATTTGGTGGGGAAAGTGAAAATCCGGCACCATATTTTTAATATACTTGGCGGCAAAGTGGATCACACTGCGCTTGATGGGCGGATGCAGATCGGCAATCTCGGTTACGATCACATGCTCAACTTGGGTTTCGTCGATTATCGAGGCGGCCACATCGGCAATATTGGATAAAATTACCAGCGCCTTTGCACCGGAGTCATTAAACTGGTGTTTAATTTCCCGGGCTGTGTACAGCGGGTTGGTATTCACCACCACCATACCGGCGCGAATAGCGCCGTAAATAGCCACCGGGTATTGCAGCACATTGGGCAGTTGAATGGCAATACGATCGCCCGGTTCAAGTGTAGTATGGTGCTGCAAATAGCTGGCAAACTGGGCGCTTAAGCGATCTAAGTCGGCATAAGTTAAGGTGTGGCCCAAACAGCTAAAGGCATCGTTGTTAGGGTATTTCTGAAAAATCTCTTCAAGTACATCAATAATGGTTTGATTATTGTCGTTCACCGCAAATCCTCGTACTAATTTTATAATTATTTAAACTGATAAAACGTAAAAAGGACCACGCCAAGTGATCCTTAGTAGCATCAAAACTAATTTCGGCCTATAAGTGGCTTGGCTATCGAGCTTTGTGGTGTGCTTGTATTCTGGGGGACGCATACACCCATCCCTGGGGCTCTCGTCCGGCATCCATGCCTCCCAAGCCCCCAGAACACAAGCCCACCACAAAGCTCTGCATCATTTTTGTTTTCGACGGCGCCAAGCATAGGCCGTTATTTATCTTGCTCTGGCTGTTCGACAAATAGGCTATCGACCATGGCCGCCAGTTTCTGGTCGCCAGCGGCTTTGACCTTGCCAAACAAAAAAGCCTGCATACCGCTAAACTTGCCGGCCAAAATATCTTGCACAGTATCCGAGTCCATACTGATGGTGACCGAGGGTGTATTGTGCTCACCCTCGTACAGGTGGCAGTTGCCATCGTCGATAATCAGGTAGTAATTACCCGCATCGCTAATGTCGAGCTGCACCACTTCGGACATACCGGCGGCGGCCTCACGATTGAAGTTTTCGATCAAATGATCGTGTAGCCCCGCCAGCTTGTGCATACTTACCTGCTTATTATCAACTCAATTAGAATGCAAAGTGCTCGGCATCCATAGCCATCAGGTTAGCAACACCAGACTTGATGGTGGCACTGTGGGTGGCGGTGCGCGGCAAAATACGCTGGAAGTAAAAACGCGCCGTGTCGATCTTAGCCTGGTAAAAGGCCGCTTCGCCAGTACCGGCTGCCAGTGCATCTTGGGCTTGCTTGGCCGCTAAGGCCCAGAAGTAAGCCATCATCATATAGCCGTTGTACATCAGGTAATCAACCGAGGCGGCGCCAACTTCGTCGGCATTTTCCATCGCCTTGCCACCGATGTGCATGGTCAGCTCGCCCACTTCTTTGTTGAGCTCAACCAGCGGCGCGGTAAATTCCGCCATGGCTTCTACGTCGGCGTTGGCCTGGCAGAATTTGTGAATAATCTTGGTAAAGCCTTTGAGCAGCTCACCCCCAGAACCCAGTACTTTGCGGCCCAACAGATCGAGCGCCTGGATACCGGTGGTGCCTTCATACAGCATAGAGATACGACAGTCGCGCACGTTTTGCTCCAGCCCCCACTCGGAGATAAAGCCGTGGCCACCGAAGCACTGCAAACCCAGGTTGGCAGACTCAAAGCCCACTTCGGTCAAGAATGCCTTGGCAATGGGGGTAAAGTAAGACAGCTGGTCGTCGGCCTGTTGGCGGGCCTCTTCGTCTTCGGCGTAGTGGGTGACATCAACCAGTTGGGCGCCGTAGTAAATCATCATCCGGCCACCTTCGGCGAAGGCTTTCTGGGTTAACAGCATGCGGCGTACATCGGGGTGAACAATAATGGGGTCGGCGGCGCCATCTGGGTTTTTAACCCCGGATAGAGAGCGCATTTGCAGACGCTCGCGGGCGTAGTCCAGTGATTTTTGGAAACCGAGCTCAGCGTGGGCTAGGCCCTGTACCGCGGTACCTAAGCGGGCCACGTTCATAAAGGTGAACATAGCGTTGAGGCCCTTATTGGGCTCGCCAATCAGGTAGCCTTTGGCGCTGTCAAAGTTCATCACACAGGTGGCGTTGCCGTGAATACCCATCTTATGCTCAATCGAGCCACAGTTGACGCCATTGCGATCAACCACTTCACCGTCGGCGCCAACATTCATCTTGGGCACAATAAACAGGGAGATGCCCTTGGTGCCAGCGGGGGCATCGGGTAGGCGCGCCAGTACAATATGCACAATATTGTCGACCATATCGTGCTCGCCGGCAGAGATAAAGATTTTGGTACCGCTGACCGCGTAGCTGCCATCGGCGTTGGGCTCGGCTTTGGTACGCAGCATACCCAGGTCGGTGCCGCAGTGGGGCTCGGTCAGGCACATGGTGCCGGTCCACTCACCGCTGATCAGCT
>JAOXRV010000822.1 GCA_025800435.1 Cellvibrionaceae bacterium
TATTTGCATTTGGTTTACTGGCCTATCAAGTGCTGGGTGCCCCACATCCGCTGGGAGACAGCAGCAGTCAGTTGCTCATGCTCGAACGCACCCTCAAGGCCGAGCCCAGTGAACTGAGTGCCAGCTGGGCCGAGGCGCCGGCGGCGCTCAACCAACTGCTGTTGCAACTGCTGCAAAAAGATCCCGCCCAGCGCCCGGCCAATGCCACGGCAGTGGCGGCGCAACTGCGTCAGCTGTTGCCGCAAATGGGCACAGAGCTGAGCGGTGAGATTACCCAGTTTGAGCACAGCCTGGCGCTGCCGCAATTAAAATCCGCACGCCCCTGGCCCAAGATATTGGCCGCTACCGGTTTAGCCGGGGCCGCACTGGCCGTATTGCTGTGGCTGTGGCCACTGCTGAACCCGTTTGCCAGCCCCGGCCTGCGGGTAGCGGTGTTGCCGACCCAGATGGAGAGTCAAAGCGCCGATGACTATGAGTTATTGCGCGCCACGGTGCAGCAGGCATTGCAGCATGGGGTCGACCGGCAGCAGAAACTGCACTTGGTTAGCCCGGCGGAGCTGGCGGCCGCCGGCTCCGCCGACAATATTGGCACTATCGTCGCTGCCGATGTGGTGGTGACCAGCCAACTCAATTGCCACCAGGACCGCTGCCAATTGCAGCTGAGCCGCTTGATGGGCTCGCGTTGGTCGGTCAATGGTCAGGTTCGCACTACCCTGTTGCACAGCTCTCTGTTTGGCGCTTATAACGCCGTGCTGGTTCATACCGGTAAGCTCTTTGCAGAGCGCAACAGCAATGTCGATCAAGTTAACACTATCAGCGCAGAGGATTACCAACGCTTTGCCGAGTTACGCCTGCGCCATCAGCCTGGTGCTAAGGCTGCCGAACTGATTGAGCCCTTAGAGGCGATATTGCTGAAGGCGCCGCGCTTTGAGCCACTGTATCAGTTTTATACCGAGTTGGTACTCGCCTCAAGCGCTGAGCCATCGCCCCCTCTGGTGGACGGGCTGCGCCGAGCTTTGGATACGGCGGAAAGCCTATTGCCCCAGAGTATCCCATTGCAGCGCCACTGGTTTGATCTGCACTTGCGCTTGGGTGAACTAGAGGCGCAGCAGCAGCGTTTGCAAAAGCTGATTGATCTGGGCCTACCGACAGCTGCAGTATTGTCACTGCGTGCCCAGATCGCCTTGCGCAATGGTGACTATCAGGCCGCCGTGGGCCTTTATCGGCAGTTGTTGCGGCAGCACAAAAGCGTCGCCAACTATCGCGCCCTGGCCCACAGTTTGTGGACAATTGGCAGCGGCGATGAAGCCAAGCAACTGCTGCAACAGGCCCTGGTACTGGCGCCCGAACACAGCCAGTTATTGAATATGCTGGGCGCGGTACACCTAACCCTGGGCGAGCTGGATCAAGCGGTCGAGCAATTTCAAAAACACCGGCGCTTACAGCGTGACAGCAGGGTCGAATCCAATTTGGGCCTGGCCTATCTATTGCAGCGCAAATACTTTAAAGCCCAACAGGCCTTTGCCGCTGCCCTGGTGCTGGAGCCCTCCAACAGCGCCCTGCGGCTAAACCTGGCAGACAGTTATCTGCTGTTGGGCCAAACTGAAAAAGCCGAGCAGTATTATAATAACTTTTTAACGCAGTCGAACGAGCAGGACTGGCAGGCGTGGCTGCAGCGTTCCCAGGCCTATATACACACCGGTGCAACCATCGAGGCATTAAAGGCGGCCGAGCAGGCCCAGGTTTTGGCACCGGGCAATAATCAAGTGGCGTTTTCCTCGGCCCTCACATACAGCCTAGCGGGCAACTATCCGGCGACCCTGTTATGGGTAGAGAAATCCCTCGATTTGGGTATTGCGCCGGTTTGGTTTCGCCTGCCCTGGTTTGATCAATTGTGTAGCGATACCAAATTTGGCCCAGAGTTTGGTAAGCTAGTGGCCAGATCTTGTGGCCCTTTAAGCGGCGCATAAACAGAATAAGCCTGCCGAGCTTTTGTATGTCCGAACTTCCCCGTCAGATTGCCCACTACCAATTGCAGCGCCTGCTCGGCGAGGGCGGCATGGGCAGCGTCTACCTGGCCGACGATCTAAAGCTGCAGCGACAGGTGGCGGTAAAATGTATTCGCCCTGGCCTCGCCAGTGATTCCCTAAAGCAGCGCTTACAGCGAGAGGCGCGCACCCTGGCCCAGTTAAACCACCCGGGTATTGTGCAGATTTACGATGTTATTGAAGGCGACGATGGCCTGGCTCTGGTGATGGAATTGGTCGAGGGCCAAAGCCTGCGCCAGCACCTGCGCGAAAACCTTTGCAGTCAGCAGCAGCTATTGCAATTTTTAATTGAAATTAGTGAGGCCCTCGGCGCCGCCCACCAAGCCGGTATCATTCACCGCGATCTCAAGCTCGACAATATACTAATGGCGGCCAATGGCCGTTTAAAGTTAACGGATTTTGGTATCGCCAAAACCCAGGGCGATGACAGCGCGCAATTGACCCAGCGGGGCAAGGTATCGGGCAGTTTGAGCGCTATGTCGCCGGAACAGATTAAAGGCGAAACGCTGACGCCGGCAGCGGATATTTTTTCCTTTGGCATTTTAGCGACGCGCCTGTTCGGCGCTGCCCACCCCTTTGGCGATGCCAGTAAGCCACTGTTGTTATTGGGGCGCATAGTTAACGACGAGCCCAAAGATTTACTGGAATTGGGTGCCGAGGTGCCGGCACCGCTGGCCGCCCTGGTGTTGCAAACCCTGGCCAAAGACCCGGCGCGGCGCCCACAGTCGGCGCTGCTGCTGGCCCAGCAGTTACGGCAGTTTCACCAGCAGCTATCGGCCGAGCCCGGTAGTGAGTTAACCCTGTACGATTTTTCCAGCGCCAGCTTTGCCCCGCGCGCGGCGGTGGCCGGGCCCGGGCAGCGTTATTGGTGGTTGGGCTTGGCGGCGCTACTGTTGTTGGCGATGGGGCTTGGCCTGTGGCAAGGCTTGCGCCAAAACCTGCTGGTGCCGGTGCGCTATGTGGCGGTATTGCCCCCGAATTTAACAGCGGGTGATCAGGCCGACTACAGCAATTTACGCCAAAGTATTTACCATGCCCTGCAAGACGGTGTGATCGATTTAGAAAATTTACAGCTGATAGAAGCTGCTAAAGTAGAGGCTGTGGCCGCCTCAGGGGTATCGGTAGCGAGCGCCCTAAATGCGGATATCGTTTTGCACACCCAGCTGCACTGCGCCGAGCAAAGCTGTCAGCTGCAGCTTGACCGACGCGAGGCCGGTGCCAACGCAGCCACGCAGCACTCTACCTTAGTAAGCGGAGATCTGTTAGAGATTTATCAGCTGGCCCAGCAAAATCTGGCTAATTTATTTGCCGGTCGCAGTGGTATTCACAGTTTAAATAATATTATTGATGCCGACGATTATCAGCAGTTTGTAGAGATCAAGTTGGCGGCTAAAAATGACAAGTTAAAAAACTTAGAATCCCTGCGGGCACTGGAGCAGCTGCAAAGTCGGGCACCGGCTTTTGCGCCAATTTACACACTCTATACCAAGTTGAGTTTAGATGAATACGTCGCCACCGAAGAGCGCGAGTACTTGCAGGGGCTGAAGCGGCTATTGAAGTTGGCCGATGCCGAATTTAAAACCAATCGCTTGCTCTACCGCCACTGGTTTGAATACTACTTGCACAGCCGCGAGCGCGAGCTGGCGCTGAAGCAAATCGAAAACATGTCGAGCCTGGGCGCAGAGGCTTCGGAGCTGGAAACTTTACGTGCTTATGTGGCCCTGCAAGGGGGCGACTATGGCCTGGCAGAGACACATTTAGAGCGGGCCATAAGCTTGCGCCCCAGTGTCTTGGCCTATCGCAATCTGGCCAAGACCTATTGGTACCAAGGTAAAATTGAACCGGCGGTGGTCAGCTTGCGCAAGGGTTTGGCGATGCACCCTAAGCACACCGACAGCTTGCAACTGCTGGGCGCACTGTATATGACCAGCGGCCAGTTAGACCTGGCCGAGGCAACTTATTTAAAAACCATTGGGGCCGATCCCAGTGCTTATCAACTGATGAACCTGGGCCTGACCTATATGTTAAAACGGCAGTATCAGCAGGCCGATAAATACCTCAGTAGGGCACTGCAGCTTTCGCCCAGTAATCCCCTGTGTGTGCTGAATGTGGCGGATAACTACCAGTTGATGGGGGCCACTGAAAAAGCTGTGCAACACTATCAGTGGTTAATTCAGGAGCGTTTGGATGACAACAACTGGTCACACCTGCGCGACGTGGCCCAGGCCCATATTCACTTGGGCCAGGTGAGTGCGGCGCTGCGGGCGGTGGAGCGGGCCGAAGAACTGGCGCCGGATAATTTAGAGGTGGCCTACTCCTCGGCGCTGGTGTACAGCGTAATGGGTGATTTCGCATCGGCTTTAATTTGGACGGAAAAAGCTCTGCAGCGCGGTATGGATAAAGTGTGGTTTTCGCTGCCGTGGTTTGACGGGCTGTGTGCCAGTACTGAATACGGTCGACAGTTTGGGGCGCTGTTGCAGCGCCCCTGCTCACCTTAGGAACTTCTGGCTCAGCACACTAGCGGTCGATGCCGATACCGGGGTCTTTAGATTGGTAAATGGTGGTGACGCCATTGGCGGCGACGTGGGCAGCCACAAATGAAAAGTCGATAAACTCGCTATTTTTACTGGCACTGCTGATGGTGGCGGTCAGTACTTTGCCGTTGCCGCTGATCTCGGTGCTGACATCGTGCAGGGCATCGGTAGCCTGGGGCAGTTGGCGGCCCAGGCAGGATTTGGTGCCGTTCATGGCAAAGCGCCAGCCGGGCTGGTCGATAGTGACGACCAAAATGCAGCGTTCGGCCTGGCGTTGTAACCAGCTCGAACTCTGGCTGAACTGAATCATCAGGTCGGCTATGGGTTGCTCTTGGCCGCTGTTCTCATTGAGGTAGATAAAATCCCAATCCGCCGCCTCGGTGGCGCTGGGCAGCTGTGGTTTGAGCTTAAAATATTTGATCGCCCCATTGCCCTGAGGGATATGAATTTCCAAATTGCTGGGTGTGGTCATGGCTGTCTCCGTGCACGTGTTGTTGAACAAACTGGTGTTTAAACAACAATATACACAGATAATATTTACCGTGCCATTACATAGCTATAAGCGCCATTTGTAATTTATTAATGATTGAGTTCCTTGGCGATATCGAGCAGCTCATTGGTGGATTCCTGAATATTACTGACCGCGTCATAAGCCTGTTGGCGATTAATATTTAGGTCGGCCAGTAGCTGCTCATCAATGGCCAAGGCGGGGCCTTGCAACAGCTTGTATTGGCCCAGTAGCGCTCGTGCCAAGTAAATTAACTTGGCGTATTCACCCAACTCTTGATCCGTATCTGGCCGGCCCTGTAAACGCAGTGCGGTCAGCACCTCGGGGGGCATATTCCACAGTTCCATCAACCAGCTGCTGAGCTGGTCGCGGCTGATGCCGAGCACATGGCGGTCGATGGTCTGGTAGGGCAGCTCGGGGTTGGCTTCCTGCAGGCGGCAAATTTGGCTGTACTGGGGTGGGAACACCTCGGCCAGAACCAGGGTGCCAAAGTTACTGAGCAGGCCGCTTAAATAGGCCATGCCAAAGCCCGGCCGGTGCTCGCGCGGCACTTGGGTGACCAGCGCCTCTACCGTGGCGGCAACAAATACCGCCTGCTGCCAATAGCTTTCGCTGCCGTCCGGGCCATCGCTGGGCATATTTAAACTTTTGCCCAGGGCCAGGCCCAGGGCCAGGTTGAGTACCATATCAAAGCCCAGTACCCGCACTATGGCATCGTGGATGGATTTAATTTTACCCGGCGCCGAATAATAGGGGGAGCTGGCCCAGCTCACTACCTGGGCGGCCAAGCTTGGGTCCATCTCGACAATGCTGGCCAGGTCCGAGATGTCGCCGTTGGGGTCGACTCGCAAGTTGATAATGCGCTGGGCGGTCTCGGGCAGGGAGGGCAGCTCCAAGGTCTCTTCCAGCCGCTGTACGATACGACGGTTGGTAAAGTTCTTTACCGCCTGGGTAATTTCCAGCTCGTCATCGGCGCCCTTATCGGCTTTGAGCTCGGCACTGATCGCGGCTATTTCGACATCGCGCAGGGCCTGCTTAAAATCCGCCTGTTTTACCGCCAGTACCGAGGCGTTACTGCCCGAGGCCAGCAACAGCTCTTCCATCTGCAGCAGTGAGCTGTCGACCACGGTGGGTATACCCGCCAGTTTGGGCAGGGCGGGGATGGTTTGCAGCTGGTATTTATCGGTCAGGGGCTTGAGCTCGGTGGGCCGGGTGGCGCGCAGCTCGCGCTTTAGGGCGCGGTTTAGGGCTTGCAGGTCCAGCAGTTTATCGGCTGGGGTTATCGCCAATATCTGTCCGGCTTTATCTTGCAGCACCGTGGCGCGCACCGGCCGGCCCTGGCCGGGTGGGAACTTGGCATTGGCCACTTGGTAGCCGATTTTTTGGGTATCCAGTTGTTCGGTAACACTGGTGGGCACGCTAGACAAACTATCTCTCCTTAAGCGAGAACCTGAGCCCTATATATCTACAGCAACAGCAAAATATTTAGCCTGATGGCGCATAAAATTGCTAATTTGGCACACAGGTCTCGCTACTGAGCCAGCAGTGCACTTGCGGCGCCGCTATTTACACATGCGCATATTCTTGCGCCTGGCCAAGCCAGCGGGCGATTATCGGGTCGACCAGGTCCGGGTGATGTTTGGCTATATCGAGGGCACAGCTTCTGATTCTATTTATTAAGTTAGCATCTCGCTGCAAATCTGCCAGTTTAAATTGCATTTCGCCGGTCTGGCGGGTGCCTAAGACCTCGCCGGGGCCGCGCAATTCTAAGTCTTTCTCGGCAATGGCAAAGCCGTCGCTGGTCTCGCGCATGGCACTGAGACGGGCGCGCCCGTACTGGGAAAGGGGCTGCCCATACAGCAGCACACAATGGCTGGCGGTACTGCCCCGCCCGACCCGACCGCGCAGCTGGTGCAGCTGGGCCAGGCCCAAGCGCTCGGGGTTTTCAATAATCATCAGGCTGGCATTGGGCACGTCTACGCCCACCTCAATTACCGTGGTGGCCACCAGCACTTGTATCTGGCCGGCCTTAAAGGCAGCCATGACCGCCTCTTTTTCCGCCGGCTTAAGGCGGCCGTGAACCAGCCCCACTTGCAGCTCGCCCAGGGCCGTGGCCAGCTCAGTGGCGGTAACCTCGGCGGCCTGGGCCTCCAGTGCTTCGGATTCCTCGATCAAGGTGCACACCCAGTAAGCTTGGCGGCCTTCGGCGCAGGCGGCGCGCACCCGCTCAATAACCTGGCTGCGGCGCTCATTGGGCACCACCACGGTGGTCACCGGGGTGCGCCCCGGCGGTAGCTCGTCGATGATGGATACATCCAGATCCGCATAGGCGCTCATGGCCAGGGTGCGCGGTATGGGGGTGGCGGTCATCACCAGCTGATGGGGGCGCAGGCCCCTGCTCTTGCCGCGCAGGGCTAGGCGCTGGTGCACCCCAAAGCGGTGTTGCTCATCGATAATGGCCAGTGCCAGGTCGGCAAACGCCACCTCGTCTTGAAACAGCGCGTGGGTGCCCACAATAAGCTGGTGTTCGCCGCTGGCGGTGGCGGCTAGGGCGGCTTTACGCTCGCTCGCCTTTTGCTTGCCGCTGAGCCAGCCAACGCTGATGCCGAGCGGCTCAAACCAGGCTCGAAAGTTCTGTAGGTGTTGCTCGGCCAGTATCTCGGTGGGGGCCATAATTGCCGCCTGGTAGCCATTGGCGATGGCCTGCAAGGCGGCCGCTGCCGCCACCAGGGTTTTGCCCGAGCCCACATCCCCCTGTACCAGTCGCAGCATGGGTACGGGGCGGCTCAGGTCGGTGCGTATCTCGCCGATTACCCGCTGTTGGGCGCCGGTGGGGGCAAATGCCAGGCCGGCTAAAAATTTTTCTAGGCTCAGGGGGTTTTCTGGCAGCCCAATCGCGCCCTCGGCCTGCACCCGCTGGCGCAACTTTAGCAGGCTCAGTTGGTGGGCCAGCAGCTCTTCAAAGGCCAGCCGCTGTTGATAGGGGTGGCGCATATCCAGCAGTTGATCCAGTGGCGCATCCGCCGGTGGTTGGTGCAAATAGCGCAGGGCCTGCTCCAGTGAACCCCAGTTCTGCTCGGTATTGGGCAGTAGCTCGGGCAGACTGTGCTGACCCAGCTGGGGCAGCAGCTGCTCGATCAGGCCGCGCAAACGCGCCTGGCTAATACCCTCGGTAATGGGGTAAACCGGGGTCAGGGTGCTGGCCAAGTTGGCCGGGGCCTGCTCATCGTAGAACTCGTATTCCGGGTGGTAAATTTCCAGCCCCGAGGCGCCGCGCCGGGTTTCGCCATAGCAGCGGATATGGGCACCGGGCTGTAACTTGGCTTTTTGGTTGGCGCTAAAATGGTAAAAGCGCAGGGTCAGGGTGCCGCTGCCATCTTGCAGCCGGCACATCAGGCTGCGGCGCCGCCCAAACACCACATCGGCGGCCTTAATGACCCCCTGCACCACCACATTCTGGTTGGGCTGCAGGGCGCCGATGGGGCTTACCTTGGTGCGGTCCATATAGCGCAGGGGCAGGTGAAATAGCAGGTCTTGCAGGCTCACAATATGCAGCTTGGCCAGCTTTTCGGCCAGCTGTACGCCAACCCCTTTAAGGGCGGTAACTTCGATATCGGCGAGCCCGGGGCCAGTCATCGCCCGGCCCTAGCGCTGGATAATGGTGCAGATGCCGTGGCCGTCGCAGATGGCGCTGCGCAG
The DNA here is from genome assembly GCA_025800435.1 of Cellvibrionaceae bacterium. GTDB lineage: Bacteria > Pseudomonadota > Gammaproteobacteria > Pseudomonadales > Cellvibrionaceae > Pseudoteredinibacter. The sequence goes on from JAOXRV010000822.1 coordinate 8,790, forward strand.
GGCATCGATAGCTTGGTGGCGGGGAAAGCTGGCGCGCCAGGCCAGGCCCACGGTGCGCTTGGGCACTGGCTCGGCAAAGGGCCGGGTGGTCAGCACCCCGGGAGCGTATTGGCTGGTGCCCGCCGCCGATTGTGGCAGCACGGTAATGCCCAGGCCCGAGGCCACCATATGGCGCATGGTCTCCAGCGAGCTGCCCTCGGTAGCGGCATGCAGGCCGCTGCTATTGTTATCGGCCTTGTGCTGCAAGTTGGGGCAGGCTTCTAGAATCTGGTCGCGAAAGCAGTGACCTTCGCCCAGCAGCAAGACATTGTATTGGTCCAGATCGGCGGGCTGAATCTCGGCTTGTTCGGCCAGCGGATGGTCGGTGGGTATCAATACTTCAAATGGTTCTTCGTACAGGGCCTGGGTCACCACATCGGCCTCGGTAAAGGGCAGCGCCACAATAATTACGTCCAGTTCGCCGTTGCGCAGGCGGTGGCGCAGGGTGGCGGTGTAGCCCTCTTCTACCACCAGCGGCATTTGCCTGGCCTGGCTTTGCAGCTGGGGGATAAAATGGGGGAATAAATAGGGGCCAATGGTAAAGATGGCGCCTATCTTCAGCGGGCTGGCCAGTTGATCTTTGCCCTCGGTGGCAAGATCCTTGATGGCGGCGGTCTGCTCCAGCGCGATTTGCGCCTGGGCTACGATCTTCTCCCCCAGCGGGGTTGGGTGCACCCGGGTTTTGGTGCGCTCAAACAGGGCCACATCCAGCTCTTCTTCGAGCTTTTTAACGGCGATGCTGAGGGTGGGCTGGGAGACAAAACAGCGTTCGGCGGCGCGGCCAAAATGCTCTTCTTGGGCCAGGGTGACAATATAGCGCAACTCGGTCAGGGTCATGGTCAGGCCTCACGTAAAACTGGAGTTTTTAAATTTAACTATTAATGCGTTAAAGTCAATAGAATTTACCGCAGGCAAAAGTTTGAAAAGGACAAAATTTTGGACAGCATTGGTATTCAAGCACCTACTTTGGCACAACCACGCATTGGCATTTTGGGCTATGGCGATATCGGCAGCCGTTTGCTCAGGCGCAGTGGCTGGCCGGGCCTGGCCCTGTGCCGGCGGCAAAAGCCCCTGCCCCCGGGCTGTGGCTGGCAGCGGGCCGATAGCGGCGATATCGCCAGCTACCGCGACTGCCTGGCCGAGCTGGATGCATTGGTGCTAACCCTAACCCCCGGCGAGCGCAGTGACGAGGGCTATCGCCGCGCCTATGTGGCACCGTTACAGGCCCTTGTCAGCCACTGTCAAAGCATGGCCCGCCCGCCGCTGCTGCTGTTTGTCTCCAGCACCGCGGTCTATGCCCAGAACCGCGGCGAGTGGGTGGATGAAAACAGCCCCACCGAGCCCAGCCGCTACAATGGCCAGCGCATGTTGGAGGCCGAGCAGTGCCTGGCCGCCAGCGGCCTGGATTATTGTATTGTGCGCTTCTCGGGTATCTACGGCCCCGGCCGCCAGCGCCTATTGGCAAAGTTAGTCGAGGAGGTGGAACAGGGTGTGGCGGTGAGCGGCGATGGCGGTTGGGGCAACCGTATTCACGCCGACGATTGTGCGGCGGTATTACAGTTTGTTATCGAACAAACCGAGCGCCGCAAAGTGTATTTGGCCAGCGACCGGGAACCGAGCCAGCGCTGGATGGCCAAACAGTTTATTGCCGAGCTAAAGGGCCTGCCGTTTTCACAGCCCTCTGGGCTGGCGGTAAGCGGCAAGCGTTGCCAGCCACAGGCCTTGTTGGATCAAGGCTTTAGCTTTCACTACCCCAGCTTTCGCGAGGGCTATAAAGCGCTATTAAATGGGGATTAATATGAGCGAGCGAATCAGCAGCATTGATACGGTGCGCGGGGTGGCGCTGTTGGGTTTATTGACCATGAACCTGGTGGCCATGTCGATGCCGATGGGGGCCTATTTAAACCCCTTTGCCTTTCGCAGTGATGATGTTCTTAACTACCAAATATTTTCCCTGTTTTATATTTTTTGCGACCAAAAATTTATGGGAATGTTTTCCCTGTTGTTTGGCGCCAGCGTGGTTTTATTGGTCGAGCGTTTGGATAGTAGTGGCCGCCCTGCCCTGCGCACCCACTATGTTCGCAATGGCTGGCTGTTATTGATTGGCCTGTTGCACGGTATTTTTTTATGGGAGGGGGATGTGCTGGTGATCTATGCCTTTGCCGCCCTGTTTTTATATCCCTTGCGCAATAGCTCGCCAGCGATTTTATTGACCCTGGCCATTGTGGCAATTGCTATGGCGGTTGTCTTCGCGACGAGTTTTAATATTGATAACCCGGCCTACACAGTAGAGGGGCGCCGCAACGCATTGGAATTTTACGCCCCCAGCGATCAATCCATTGCCGACACCATCGCCAAATACCAAAGTGGCTACACTGAGCTACTCGCCTTGCAGCTAAATGCCAGTGAGAATTGGACAGCCGCGGAGGGCGATCAGTTTTTGTCGATACTGAGCGCTCATTTTTTTCGGGCGCTGGGGATGATGTTTTTGGGCATGGTACTGTACCGCTTGGGCTTTTTGCAGGGGCGCTGGAGCAGGGCGGCTTATTTTAAAACCATTAAGCTCGGTGCAGTTTGCGGTTTGTTTTTGATTGTTTTTGGCTGGTATCAGGGGCACCGCAGTGGCTGGGCCTATGCCCAGTTTAACGCGCCGCTGGGCATGCACAGTTTAAATATTATTGGCACGGTATTTTTGGTATTGGCCTATGTCAGTGCCATTGTTTTGTGGTGTCAGGGCGAGGGGGCGAGTAAACTAAAGCGCCGGCTGCAAGCGGTTGGGCAAACCGCATTAAGCAATTATTTGGCACAGTCTTTAATTGGCACCAGTTTATTTTACGGCTATGGCCTGGGTTGGTTTGGTGGGGTCAGTCGCTGGCAGTTGGTGTTGATTATGTTTTGTATATGGGCGTTGCAACTGTGGTTTGCCAAGTTTTGGCTGCAGCACTTTCGCCAGGGGCCGGTGGAATATATTTGGCGTTGCCTAAGCTATTTTAATTTACCGCCTTTGCGTCGTTAAAAAAAGATGAGTTATTTAAAAGTTCCTTGCATGTTACCTGGATAAACAGTGGCTTCGACCCCGAGTCTTGTGGTGGGTAAGGGGTTTTGGGGGGCGCATAAACCCATCCCTGGGGCTCTCGTCCGCCATCCCTGGCTCCCAAGCCCCCAAAACCCCTTACCCACCACAAG
>JAOXRV010000827.1 GCA_025800435.1 Cellvibrionaceae bacterium
AAAAACCCAGCGCTGGGCTGGGCATAATACACAACGAATACTTTATTGGCCCCACCATGGGGAAGAGCGGCTTATGGCGGGGCACAGTGGGCAAGGCCCAGTTTACATGGAGTAGTTGATGCTCAGACCGTAAGTGCGTGGGGCACCCCAAACACCAATACCACCGGGACCGATGACATACTGGTGGGCGATATAGTCTTCTTCCATCAGGTTTTTACCCCACAGGGCAAGCTCCAGACTGTCGTCGGCAGATTTCCAACCGATGCGAGCATCCCACAGCTCGAAAGCGTCCATGGTGATGCGGTCATCGATATAATCACCGCGCTGTTCGGCCTGGTAGCTGTACTCTAGACGGAAATCCAGATCGCCACTATCGCCCATGGGCATCAGGTAGTTAAAGGAAATATTGGAACTATTTTCTGGGGCAGAGCGTAGAGTCTTGCCCGAGGCATCGATAGTACCGCCGGCAGTTTCAATCTCCAGACCGTTAACTTCGGTATCCAGGTAAGAGTAGAAGCCCTTGATAAAGAAGTTATCCGTTGGGTACCAGGTAAACTCTAATTCGGCACCCATAATATCGGCCTCACCGATATTGGTGGTTAAGAAGGTACCAAACTCAGAGCCGGGCACGGGGCCAAAGCGCACTACCTGTAGGTCTTCATAATCGGTGTAGAAAGCGGTCAGATTTAAACGCAGACTGCTATCGAGGAAATCGCCTTTAAAGCCCACTTCATAATTTAGTGCAGTCTCTGGGTCTACTGGGTTTGAAGCGGCCGACTCAACACCTTGAGAGCCCGCAAAGCCGCCAGACTTAAAGCCCTTAGAGGCCGAGGCGAACATCATTACGCTATCATTCGGAAAGTACTGCAGGGCGATTTTAGGCGAAAAATCGCTCCAGTCATCAGAGGGGTTAACCTCAAAAGCTTCGGCAATAATTTTCAAGCTGCGGCCAACGCCACCACAGGCGGCAAAGTTTTCAAATTGGGTGCCGACAATAGAGGGGTCTTTGTCTTTAACCAGGCCACAGTTAACCGAAACCGCTGTATAATCTTTATCATCAACGGTATAACGCGCACCCACAGTCAAGTGCAACTGCTCGCTAAACTCCCAGGTACCCTGCCAATAGGCGGCCCAACTGGTGGTTTCGTTACCGGTAAAGGCGTACTCATTACCAATAGTGGCCTGGCTGCCCACATCAGTTACGCGCATGCCGTCAAAACTGCCCGCTTTGGTAATACGGAAAATTTCGGTGCGCTCGGTCTCTTCCTGAAAGAAGTAAAGGCCGGCGGTGTAGTTAAAGCTGCCATCCATTGAGGATGTCCAACGCAGCTCTTGAGAGAGGGTATCAATCTCTTCCTGAATATCGTCCATTACCTCATCAAAGGGCAAGCCGATAGCGCCCAGGGGCGCGCCGACAGAAGCCATCGACCAGTCGGTTTCGGCACTGCGGAAAGCGGTAATGGTGGTCAGCACACCACTGTCGAACTCGATTTCACCCTGTAAGCTAATGCCGCTGGCTTCACGATCGGAATAACCGTCTTTTGCTGAGGCATTTTGGCGCGGGCCGGTGACGCCGTTAGCGGCCATAATGGCAGACAGGGGCGCCTTATCAACCACACCGGTACGGCCCATATCGGCACGCTCGTCTTCCATGGTATCGGCCGACAGCAGCCACTCGGAGCCTTCGCCCACAAACCGCAACTGACCGCGAATAGACGTTTGATCTTCGTCTTGCAGCTTGGTGCCCAGCAGCACATTATCAACAAAACCATCGTGCTCGCGGTGGTTGATGCTCACCTTGGCAAACAGATTGTCAGACAGGGCGCCCGATACCAAACCCTGGTAACGCAAAATGCCTTCGTTACCAACCGTCAGGCCAGCTTTAATTTTGGTTTCTTCGGTAGGCTTGGCCGACACCACATTGATGGCACCGCCGATGGCGTTACGGCCAAACAGAGTACCCTGAGGGCCACGCAATACTTCGACCCGCTCCAGGTCGAACATATCAAAGTTAATGCTCGCACCGCGGCCGATGTAAACGCCATCTAAAAACAGGGCGACTGAATTGTCCAGGCCGGCACCATCGTCGGCGGATGAAATACCGCGCAGGGAGGGAATTGCCTGGCCAGGGGAAAATTCGCTGAATGATAAACCGGGCGTATGCTGGGCGATGCTGCCAGCATCAAAAATATCGGCTTTTTTGAGCTCGTCAGCGCCCAGGGCAGTCACGGCAATGGGAATATCTTGAACATTCTCGGCCCGGTGCTGGGCGGTTACAACCACTTCTTCAATTTGGGCTAAGGCGCTCAGCGATACAGCGCTAAGGGCTGTTACCGCTGCGGCCCGGCGAATAGCCACGGCTAAGGGGTGTTTCATTATGGTGTCCTCATCGATTCATTTATCGTTATTGTTGGCCGGGAGTTCCCGGTCCATGCAGCTTTAACACCGCAATCAGCAATCCCCTCCAAATATTTACAAATAAATCATTTAGCCAGCTACTTTCATTACTAAACCCATGGCTTAAGTAATGGTTCCAGCGCCAACGCTAGCAGCGCCCAAACTCATTATTAATAGCAATGATAT
>JAOXRV010000837.1 GCA_025800435.1 Cellvibrionaceae bacterium
CAAAACCTTACAAGATGGCCAGCGTGTAACCATGGTTGTCACCCAGGGTCAAAAAGGCCCGCAAGCTGAGAATGTTGTACCTCTCTAAGTTGTACACTGCTCGCTGCCAGCGGCAAGACTAGTTTTGCCCTGGTAGCTACCTCCCCAACAAACAACGCCACCCGGCTAAGTTTGTCCCGCCCCAGGCGCAGCGCGCTTGGCAGGCGATTTTTTGCGTGGATAATGACCCAGCTCGGCAAATGCCCCGCAGATCACCGCCCCCTATTCAACGGTATCCTGGCCTAACGGCTGAACACCACCGTTTTATTGCCATTGAGCAGCACCCGCTGCTGAGCAAACCAACGCACCGCCCGGCCCAACACCCTCGATTCGATATCGCGGCCTATCTCCACCAGCTCTTCGGGCTGATTGATATGACTGACCCGCTCCACATCCTGCTCAATAATCGGCCCTTCGTCCAAATCCCCGGTAACAAAGTGGGCGGTGGCACCAATTAACTTAACTCCGCGCTCATAGGCCTGGTGGTAGGGCTTGGCGCCCTTAAACCCGGGCAGAAACGAGTGGTGAATATTGATCGCCCGCCCCTTGAGCTTGGCGGTCATATCGACGGATAGAATCTGCATATAGCGGGCTAACACCAACAAATCCACCTGTTCGGCCTCGATCAAATCCAGTATCTGCCCTTCCTGTTCGGCCTTGGTCTCTTTGCTAACCGGCATATAGTGGTAATCCACCCCATACCACTCCACCAGTTCGCGCATATCCTGATGGTTGGAAACCACACCCACAATCTCAACCGGTAAACTGCCGCGCTTGTTTTTATTGAGCAGGTTATTTAAACAGTGGCCCCACTTAGATACCGCTATCAACACCCGAGTGCGGCGGTGCAAATCGCTTAGACGCCACTCCATCTGGTAGCGATCGGCCACCGCCCGAAATGCCGATTGCACATCGACCAGCGACTTGGGGCCCTCTAAGGTCTCAAATACCGTGCGCATAAAAAAACGACGCTGGTGGGTATCCTCAAACTGGGAGGACTCGCGAATATTAAAGCCCTGTAGGGCGAACAAATTGGCTACCGCTGCCACTATGCCGGGCTGGTCGGGGCAGCTAAAGGTTAAGACAAGTTCAGAGACGAGTTGTTTTTCTTGGTTCATTGCTTACATCTTGTTAACGGAGCGACTTCATTCTAAGCTTAAACTCTGATTATAGCTCACTGGTCCCTGTCAATCTGCTTATAAGAGAACAAAGCCATGCAGAACCGGACAAAAAAGCCGCCATTTGGGCCGCTGCTACTGGCCTGGGTGTTGCTCTTGGCCATGCCCAAGTGCTTGGCCCAAAACGGGCCAAGCGAAGCTGACGCCGCCCCGGCCAGCGCCGAAGAAAACACACTACTGGCGCGGCTCGACAGTATTCACGCGCAACAGGGGGCCTTCGCCTTGGCCAGTGCCGAACTGCAACAAGAGCTGGGCCAACATTACTTTGAACGCAAACTCTATCCCCAGGCGGCCGAGCGCTTTCGCCAGGGCATGCATATTCAGCGTATCAATTTAGGTCTCTACAGCGGCCGCCAACTGCCACTGGCGGGGCGTCTGGCCGACACCCTGGTGGCCGACAATAAACTAGAGGCCGCCTATAAAGTGCAGCGCTATCGCCACTGGCTAGGGCAGCGCCACTACCGCGAACTGCCCGCCGAGCGCAATATTGATTACCTGCAGCTATTGCAGCAATTGGCGGACTGGCAGCTGGCTGGCTTTTTAAAAAGCCAATATCAACTGGATGCTCAAATCCTCACAGCCGACGAACACTACAGTGAGCTGTTACAGCACCCCGAAATTCACGAGCTCCCAGCTGAAGAGCTAAATCAAGCGATTCAAGGTTTACTGGTGGCCAAGTTCTACGCCATGGCTATTGAAGAGGAGCGGCTGCATAAGGCTAGCTTGCAACAGAATTACTTTGGCGCACCAATGGACGCCGAACAGCGCATTGCCCGCTTGCGCCTGGATATCTTCCGCCAGGGTAGGGAATACATTGCTCGCGCAATGAGCAAGCAGGAACAGAAAAGCCCACCTTGGTGGCGCAACCAATTGGCACTGGCAGATTGGCACCTGCTGTTTAAAAAGATCGAAACGGCTCGTAAACTGTATCTGAATTTGCGCGAATACGCGGGTGACGCCCTGGCCCAGGAATTGCTGAAAGCACAAGTCATACCGGCGCTGCCCGAGCGCAGCGAGCAAGCTTTCCAGCTCCCGAGCAAACAGCAGATAACCCTGCTGTACAACCTCAATCGCCTGGGCAAAACCCGCAATATTCGCCGCGCACCTGGCGCAGAGGGCAGCAAATTGTTTCATCGAGCCCGCATCCGCTTACAAAACGAGCGCCACCGCCCCCAGCTTGATGAGGATGGCAACTTTATTGCGGTTCAAGATCTGGAGAAAACCTTCAGCTTCCCTTAAGCTCTTTAGTATGAGAATCGCTTATACCCCAAAGGAACTTAGGGACGACAAAATTCTCAAAACAATTGTTTGAGCTGCACAGTGGTCTTAGCCATGAATATTAAAACCAAGGGTTTACTAAGGACATTTGCCAGGGCGGCATTGCTGCTCAGCCTCAGCGGCACCGCCCTGCTCGGCTGTAAAACCCAATCCAGCACTAGCCAGCCTTCTGTACCAAGCCCCAGCCCAAGCAGCTCTCCAAGTAGTTCCCCAAGCAGTTCCCCAAGCAGCAGCCAACCCAGCACCGCTGGCAGCAGCATGCCCAGACCCAGTTCGCCCACCCCCAGTTCGCCCACCCCCAGCTCGCCCAGCAGCGGCAGCACCCAGCCCGGGGGCGACAACGAGCCCAGAGACAACAGTGGCGACAGCCGCGACCAGCGCAGCGGACAGCCCGACCGGGGTGCCCCGAGCGAGGGCGGTCGACAATCCCAAGGCGGAGTTTTTAACGAGGGCGCAGAGGCCTCTGAGGGCGCCGACGCCAGCCCCTATTACGACGCCTACGACCCCAGCGCCGATAACGGTGACAGCGACAACAGCACTGACAGCAGCGAGGGCGGCCCCGGCGGCGGTTCCACCAGTGACGATATCAGCTTTGATGAAACGCCTCCGGGGCGCACCAGCGCCGAGCGCCAAGCGGAGCTAGACGCCGAATTTGAAGGCTCGATGGAGCGCTACGACGGCATGATTTTGCGCGAGCGCGAACGAGCCCAAAGCGAAGCCGCCGCCCAGGGCGCCGAAGAGCAGTTAGAATCCGCCGGCGGCGCAGATGGCAGCGGCGGCCAGCAGAGCGGCGGCGCCGGCTCCAGCAACCCCTACGGAGACCCCAGTGGTGAGGCCCCCGAGCAACAGTCCACCGACGCCAACAGCAGCGGTGACACTCAAGCCAGCGGCGGTCGCCAACCGGCCGGCGGCCCGCAGGGTTCCAATGGACAAGGCAATGACAGCGTGCCCGACGATATTCCCAGCGGCGATGACGACGATGTGGTCGCGCGCCAAATCCGCGAGGCAGCCATGGCCGAAACCGATCCAGAGCTGCGAGAAAAACTGTGGGAAGAGTACCGCCGCTACAAAAACCGATAACGACACTCGCCAGCCAAAACCCTAGGTGGCCCCATGACAACAAGCATTGCAAAATATTGTTCAATACTGCTACTCGGCCTGGGCATAGCCCTTGGCGGATGTGCCTCGCACACCGTAAAAACATCTCCCTATGTGCAGCTGCAGCAAGAGACCAGTGAGATTCCCGAATCCCAGTTGTTGGATCTAGGAGTGGTGCTGCTAGACCCCAATCTCGAACAAATAGATGAGGACGATGCCCTGGTATTTGCCGAGGTGCGCAAGGCCGAATCCCACTATATGGCCGGGCAAATGGCACAGGCCATTCAAAACAGCTCCGCCTGGGGCGCGGTGCGGGTTATCCCCAACGCCGCCACTGTGGCCGATGTTATTGTCAGCGGCAAAATCTTACACTCCGATGGCGAAACCCTTAAGCTCGCGCTTGATGTCATCGATGTTAGCGGCCGCAGCTGGTACAGCAAAGAGTATAAAGCGGTCGCCAGCCGCTACGCCTACCGGCGCGAGACCGCCACCCGCGACGACCCATTTGTCAGCCTCTATCACCAAGTCGCCAACGATTTACTCAATTATCGGCAAAAACTCAGTGGCACAGATCTGCAGCAGCTGCGCACCCTGGGTGAACTGCGCTTTGCCGAGAGCTTTTCACCCGAGGCCTTTGGCGGCCACCTGCAGCAGGATAAAAACGGCCGCTACCAAGTGCTGCGTCTGCCCGCCCACAACGATCCCATGATGCAGCGTATTCGCGGTATTCGCGAGCGCGATCACTTATTTGTCGACACCCTGCAAGATTACTACGGCAACTTTAACCGTCAAATCGACACCCCCTACAGGGATTGGCGCAAACAAACCTATATGGAAGTGCGCAACCTGCGCCAGGTAAAACAGCAGGCCTTTAACCAGACCATCGCCGGTGTGGTTGCGGTACTGGGCGGTATCGCCGCCACCACCAGCGGCAACCGCGCAGTGCGCAACAGCGGTGCGGTTGCCATTGGCGGCGGTGGTTTTTTAATTAAAGAGGGCTTTGGCAAGCGCGCCGAAGCGGATATGCACAGCGAAACCATCCGCGAGCTGGGCGATTCACTGGAGGCGGCCATTCAACCCCAGGTAATCGAACTGGAAGACCGCACCATCACCCTCAGCGGTTCGGTGCAGCAACAGTACCGCCAGTGGCGGGATATTCTGCGCGAATACTATCAACTGGAAACGGGCCAAGACTTAGGCCCTAAGGGCAATGGTCAGTGAAGCAAACCCACAACGGTGATTTTGCCCCCCTAAAACCAAGCCAACGCCAAGGTCTACTGGCCAAGCGCGGTCTGTTACTGGGTCTGCTGGCGCTGTTAGTCGCACTCTTGGCTACGGTTGTGTTTGTGCTGCCAAACTGGGTACAGCCGGCCGAACCCGAAGCCACCACAGCCCGGGACAAGGACGCCCCAGCAACACCCTTAAGCGAATCTCCCTGGCAGGATGCCCAATTGGCCAAGCGCCGGCGCGAGGCCCAAGATTTACTGTCACAATTGCTCAAAGCCCAACAGGATTTACAACAACAGCAGATTGAGCTGTGGGCCCAAGATGAATACAAGCAAGCGTTGGCACTGGCCGAGCAGGCCGACCAGGCCTACCGCCAGCGCCAGTTCGACAGTGCCCAAAGCCAGTATCAGCAGGCACTGGCACAACTGCAGCAACAGCTGGCACGGGTACCACAAATATATAGCCAACAAATAAACCGGGGCAAACAGGCTCTGGCTAATGCCGAGATCGCCACCGCCGAAGCCGCCTTCAGCCTGGCGGCTCAGCTGCAAACCGGCAACAGCGACGATAAAACTGAGGCCGAACGCCTGCTGGCGCGGGCCAAGGTGGCCGAGCAGTTACAGCAGCTGCTGGCCAAGGGCGAGCGCCAACAGCGCCAGGGCCGCTGGCAAGAGGCACTGGCCAGCTACCGCAGCGCGCTGGCGCTGGATACAGAATCAGAGGCTGCCAAAGCGGCCCTGGAAAACGCACAACAAACCCTGGCCAGCCAAGATTTTAACCGGCATATGTCGAGCGCCTTTAACGCCCTGGAGACCAAACGCTACCGCGAGGCAGCCGCCAGCTTTCGCCGCGCCCTGGCCCTGCGCCCCAAGGCCAGCGCCGCCGAGGCGGGCCTAAGCCAAGCCAAAGAGGGCTTGCGCCAGCAGCGTATCGGCCAAACCCTGGCAAGCGCTAAAACCGCCGCCGCCGCTGAAAACTGGGCCCAGGCCCAGGCGGATTACCAAAAAGTGCTGGGCCTTGAAGCCGCCGAAATACAGGCCAAGGTGGGTAAAATTGAAGCGGATGCACGACTTAAACTGGATACCGAACTGGAGCTTGCTCTGGCCCAAAAAAGCCAGCTGCAAGACCCATTGCTGCGCCAGCGCCAGCGTCAACTTCTGGCCCAGGCTCAAAAAATCAGCAAACCGGGCCAGCGTTTAAGCAAGCAAATAAAAACCTTGCAGCAAAACCTAGCGGCGGCCGAGCGACCACAACAAATTGTACTGCGCTCTGATGGTCTTACCCAGGTGCAATTATTGCGCAGCGGCGGCACACTGGGCAGTTTTAAACAACAGCAATTAGAGTTATTACCCGGCCGCTATACCGCCCTTGGCAGCCGCAGCGGGTTTCGCGATGTGCGGGTCGAGTTTGAGGTGGTGGCTAACAACCGCAGCGGGCCGATTGAGGTGATTTGCGCCGAGCGGATTTAAGCTTGGCAAAGCACTCAAAATAGTGGCTTTGAATCTGCTGATAGCGACCACTGTTGAACAAGTGGGTAAGACCGCGATTAAAAGCATCGCGCAGGCCAGGCTGCAAAAAACCCACCCGGTAGGCGTTGTCACCAAACAGTTGGTGAATTTCCACCGCCTGCCCGGCTAACGTTTGCGGCAGCTTAGAGCGGTAGTAGTTAAAAATTAAATAGTCGAGCACGATCACTTGGGTGCGCCGCTTAAACAGCATCGCCACTTGCAAGGCTTGGTTGTGATACTCCCGATAGTAGGGGCTATTTTTTACCGCCAGCGCAAATTGTGGACCGAGATAATGGGTGGCATTTTGAAACGCCACCACGGTTTTATTTTGTAGTTGTCGCATATGCTCTAACTTAAGCTGACTATCGGCCAGGGTGACAGCAATATTGTGATAACGTATGTGGGGCTCGGATAAGTGCACCCCCTCAAGTTCAAGGGATTCACTGAGGGTCAGAGCACCATCGAATTGGCCAGTGTTTAACTGGCGCGCAATACGTGCCAGTGGCACAAAAACCGGCTCCAGCGCAATATTCTGGTGAGCCAGAGCGGCGCGAACAATATCCAGCTCAAGGCCACGCCCCTGCTCCATACAAATATAGGGCGGCAGGGCTTTGCCCACCAATAGTTTGACCGTTTCGGCGGCGGAGGCCTTGGTCCAAAATAGGGGCAACAACAAACTGAATAAGCGTAACATTTGTAACATCGTAACGAACCGATAAATCAGGCCGCCCCAGTGTAACAATTTGGGCACACCAATTTGTCGTAACAGATGCCAAGCGACCAATGACAGGAGAATTCCAGCTTGCAACACAAATCGGCCCGGGAGCTGTTTAACCCGCTGCAAAAAAAACGCCGCTTTAGCCGGCGCAGTAAACTATTGCTAGGCCTGGCGCTGTTGCTACTGTCGGCGCTGGCCTGGTTTTTATTTGCCGCCCAGGCACTATTGCTGCGGCCCCAGCCTGGCGATGCCAATATCGAACTTGAGGCCTGGTTAAAACTGCCCTTCGGGGAAGAAATTTTACTGTTGCCCGGCGCCTACCAACTGCAGGCCAGCGCCCCCGGCTACCACCCCCTAACACTGGCGTTTGAATTGGGCGAACAAACCCTAGAACTGCCCGTAAGCCTAAAAAAACTGCCCGGTTCAGTACAGCTGCAACTGCGCGAGCAAGGTGGCGCCCCGCTGCGCCAAGCCGAGCAGCTGCGCATTCAATTAATCGGTGCCAGCAACAGCGAAGCCGGCGCCAATACCCTACTGGAAAATATCGAGGCAGGCCCCTACCAACTGCAGCTTAAACACCCACTGTATCAGGATTATCTGGCGCCCATAGATGTCACGGGCCTCGGCCAGTTGCAACAACAGACCATTGAGCTCAGCCCCAACTACGGTCTCCTCAATATTACCGCCAGTGATGAGGGCGCTGGGATAAGCCTCAATGGCAAGGCCTTAGGCGAACCGCCAATGAGCGTGGCGCTAGCCCCCGGCGAGCACGAAATCAGCCTGAGTAAAGGCGGCTTTAAAAGCCACAGTGAGTGGCGAGAGCTCAGTCCTAGGTCCGAGCAAACTTTGCAATTTGCGCCGCTACAAGCGGCCGATGCGCTGCTTGCACTGGGCAGTTACCCGAGCGGGGCTGGGGTGACCGTCAATGGCCAGTACCGGGGTGAAACCCCGATTGAACTGGCGCTAGAGCCGGGCCGCCAATACCAGCTGCGCCTCTACCAAGCGGGTTTTAAACGGCACAGCAAAAGCGTGCAACTGGCCAAGGGCGAACAACAACAGCTGCATATAAAACTGAACGCTGAGCTGGGTCAGGTCGAGGTTCAAGCGAGCCCCGCCGGCGCTAAAATTCTGGTGGATGGCAAGCTGGTGAAGGCGGGCCAACGGCTGCAACTGCCCGCCCGCCCGACGCGCATTCAAGTCAGCGCTGCAGGCTATGTCAGCCAGAGCCGCAGCATCACCCCGAGCCCTAAGCGCCCCCAAAACCTGAGTTTTAAATTGCAGACCGAGGCCCAGGCCAAGCTGGCCAAATTAAAACCCAGCATCACCGCTCCGGATGGCCAAACCCTAAAGCTGATGCGCCCCAAGGCCGAGCTAACACTGGGCAGCTCTCGCCGCCAGCAGGGCCGGCGTGCCAATGAGGCCCAGTGGCCAGCCAGTATCGGGCGGCTGTTTTATGTGGGCAGCAAAGAGGTCAGCAACGCCCAGTACCGGCAGTTTGACCCCAAGCACTCATCCAAGCACAGCAAGCGGGTCAGTTTGGATAACGACAATCACCCGGTGGTGAATATCAGTTGGCAGCAGGCCGCAAGCTATTGCAATTGGCTGTCCGACAAAGCCGGCCTGCCGCGCTTTTATAACAGCAGCGGCGACGGTATTAGCGGCTTCAACCCCAAGGCCAGCGGCTACCGCCTGCTGACCGAACTGGAGTGGGCTTGGCTAGCGCGCTGGCAAGGGGGCAAAATGAAAAAATACGCCTGGGGTGAAAAATTGCAGGCGGGCCAGGCCAAGGCCAATTACGGTGGTAACTACGCCGACCGCAGCGCCGCTGCTCAGGTGGGTGTTATTTTAAGCAATTACAGCGATGGCTATGCGGTTAGCGCCCCAGTTGGCAGCTTTGCCGCCGATGCCCATGGGCTTTACGATATCAGCGGTAACGCCGCCGAGTGGCTGCACGATTTTTATCAAATTCACAGCGGCCTCAGCCAGAAAACCAGGGTCGATTCCTACGGCCCAAGCAAGGGTAAATACCATGTGGTACGCGGCCCCAATTGGACCTCGGGCAGCATCAGCGAGCTGCGCCTGGCGTTTCGCGACTATGGCAAAGATGGCAAGCGTCATATAGGCTTTAGAATTGCTCGCAATGCCCTATAGGTTCTGAAATGAATAAATTTTTATTACTGACATTGCTGCTGGCACTGCCGAGCCTTGCACAGCAGAGCGCCCCCGAAGCTGAGGCCAAGCCAAAGCAGGCCCCGGCAAAGGCTGAACAAAAGGCCGCCGGGGCGCCTGCTAAGCCCAAGCCCAAAACCGAGGCCAAAGCCCAACCCAAATTTAAACCCAGCGAAGAAATTTCCGAAGATCTGCCGGTTTCATTCCCGGTGGATATTTAACAAAGGAGCAGCCCATGCGCCGCAACGGCTACGATTTTATCTTTCAGGTATTTGCCCTGATTATCGCCACCATTGTGGTACACGCGGTATTTGTGACCGTGATTCGCCCCAACGCGGATGCCATTTTACAGGCCCAGGCGGCGCTGCAGGCATCGGGCCAGGCCTTTGTGGCCGAACGCTCAATCTATGTGGTGTTGCGCGATTACGAGCAGGAGGCCTGTTTTATTTTAATGCTGTGGGCGCTGGCAATTATGGGTTTAAAGGCCTGGCAAACCAAACAAGAGCGCAGTTTTTTACAGCTCGACCTGCTCAATATTGCCGAGGGCAGCCAGATATACTCCAACGACACCGCGCGCCTGGCCGAGCCACTGCAACAACTGCCGCCACTGCAGCAGAGCTACCTACTGCCGCGGGCATTGTTACAAGCCCTGCGTCGCTTTGGCTCCAGCCACACCATGGGCGATGCGGCCTCGGCCATTAAGGAGTCCTGCGATACCGAATCGGACCGACTCGACTCGGAGCTGGCGATGGTGCGCTATATTGCCTGGGCCATTCCCTCGATTGGCTTTATCGGCACCGTGCGCGGTATCGGCGAGGCCTTAAGCCAAGCCCACAAAGCGGTAGAGGGGGATATTGTCGGGGTAACGGTCAGCCTCGGGGTGGCCTTTAACTCGACCTTTATCGCCCTGGTGATCAGCATTGTTATTATGTTTTTCACTCATCAGCTACAGCTAATGCAGGAGCGACTGGTGCTGGACACCCAAGATTACTGCGATACCCACCTACTGCGCCACCTCAATGTAGGCAGCCCGACGGAGCAGTAGCAGATGGCAAGGCGGCGCTTTAGCACCTTTAATTTATCTTTTTTGGATATTATGTCCTGTGGCTTTGGGGCTGTGGCGTTGATTTTTTTAATTATCAAACACGATATCGACAAGCGCCAACAGCTCACCCCCAACGATTTGCAGGCGGAAATTAATTTACTGCACGAAGATATTCAAACCGCCGAAGAACTCAAAGTGCGGGCCAAGAATACCCTTTCAGAACTGGACCAAGAACTGGTTCAAGCCCAGGGCTTGGCCCGTCGCATCAACAACGATATCGAGGCCACCCGCAGCCGCCTGGATGCCCTAAGCGAAACCGATGATGCCGCGGTAGAGCAGCTGCGTAAAGAAATTCAGCGCCTACAAGAACGCAAGCAAATACTGGAGGAAGAAGCGGTACAGGGC
>JAOXRV010000840.1 GCA_025800435.1 Cellvibrionaceae bacterium
CATCATCGAGTTATTCAGAGGTACCCTAGACCCAATTTACGCTTTTTGCCTCTTAAAATATGCACATTTAGCCGGCCGGCCCACGCCGCTGGTCAGGGGCCAGCGCAAAAGCTACAATTTCGCCCTCGTTTTATCTGTTTACTATCCTTTTAGGCCCTTTTGATGAATATCCGCGAACTTCTCAACCAACGGGTTGGCGAGGCCATGAGCGCCGCCGGCCTGCCCGCTGATTGCAGCCCCCATATCGCCCCCAGTAAAAACCCTCAATTTGGCGACTACCAGGCCAATGGCGCCATGGGCGCCGCCAAGGCAGTGGGCCGCAAACCCCGAGATATCGCCGGCGAGATTGTCGCCGCCCTAGCGCTGGACGACATCGCCGATAAAATCGAAATTGCCGGCCCCGGCTTTATCAATATTTATCTGCGCCCGCAGTGGCTGGCGGCCCAGCTGCAGGCCCAGACCAGTGGCGAGCTGAGCCAACAAGCCCCCAGCGCCCAGACTATTGTGGTGGATTACTCCTCCCCCAACCTGGCTAAGGAAATGCACGTGGGCCACTTGCGCTCTACTATTATTGGCGACAGCCTGGTGCGGGTACTGGAATTTTTGGGCCACAAGGTGATTCGCCAAAACCATGTGGGCGACTGGGGCACCCAGTTCGGCATGCTAACTGCCGAGCTGGAAGCGCAAATGGGCCAAAACCAAGCCGCCGAGCTTGCCCTTAAAGATTTGGAAGTGTTTTATCAGCAGGCCAAAAAACACTTTGACGATGACCCCGCCTTTGCCGACAAAGCCCGCGATTATGTGGTTAAACTGCAAAGTGGCGATGACAAGCTGCTGCAACTGTGGCAGCAATTCCGCGATGTTTCCCTGCGCCACGGCGAGGAGCTTTACCAAGCCCTGAACGTGACCCTTGAGCGCGAGCACGTAAAAGGCGAGAGCTTTTACAACGACGACCTGGCCAATGTTATTAAAGACCTACAAGCCCAGGGCCTGGCGGTGGAAGACCAGGGTGCCCAGGTGGTATTCCTGCAAGAGCTGGCCGACAAAGAGGGCAAGCCCTCGGTGCTTATCGTGCAAAAACAAGGCGGCGGCTATCTGTACGCCACCACCGATTTGGCCGCCATTCGCCACCGGGTAAATGACTTAAACGTAGACCGGGTGCTGTACTTTATTGACGCGCGCCAGTCCCTGCATATGAAGCAGGTATTTACCCTGGCACGCAAAGCCGGTTTTGTCAGCGATGCGGTGAGCCTAGAGCACCACCCGTTTGGCACCATGATGGGCGAAGACGGCACCCCGTTTAAAACCCGCAGCGGTGGCACCGTAAAACTGGCCGATCTGGTGGTGGAAGCCGAACAGCGCGCCGCCGCCTTGATTGCCGAGAAAAACCCAGACTTAAGCGAAGCCGAGCGGGCCGAGGTAGCGCGCAAGGTGGGTATTGGTGCGGTTAAATACGCGGATCTATCTAAGACCCGCAGCAATGACTATATTTTTAGCTGGGAGGCCATGCTCAGTTTTGAAGGCAATACCGCCCCCTATCTGCAATACGCCTATGCCCGTATTCAAAGTATCTTTCGCAAGGCCGGTATCGAGCCTGACAGCCTCAGTGGTGCGCCCCAGCTAAACACCCCTGAAGAGCTGGCCCTGGCGCTAAAACTGCTGCGCTTTGGCGAGGCCCTTGAGCAAGTCGCCAAAGAAGCCATGCCCCACGTACTGTGTAACTACCTGTACGAAACCGCCGCCCTACTGATGAAGTTCTACGAGGCCTGCCCCATTCTCAAACACGGCGTCAGCGAAGCCGAGCGCAGCAGCCGCCTGCTGCTGTGCGCCGCCACCGCCCAAGTACTCAACACCGGCCTAGAGCTATTGGGTATTGAGACGATGGATAAAATGTAAGGTCTTTACTTTACATAGGGGCTCACCCCTCCTGCCGCCGGCTTCCCCTTGTGAGGGTTGGGGAAGCACTTCTCCGCGCGCTCGCAACTGTGATCGCAACAGTGATCACAACAGTACCCGACCACCCGAGCGACGCCGAGGCTTGCAAAGATAAATGATAATTAATATCATTGCCGACCTTCAAACTAGCCCCTTGGCGGCCCTGGCCGCTTGTCTGCTAAAGCGGCTGCTAAACCCGGGAAGCGCAGTGCGTGATTAAGTTTAAAAACTATTTTTCCAGCTATAACGGCCAAGTTTTGCAACGGCTGTTAGCGGCCATTGTTATCGGCTACTTGTTGGCCAACTTAGTGGCGGTAACCTTGGCCGAGCTGTTTGTAGTGCTGCAGGCCAGCCGCCTAAACGCCACCATCAGCGCTTCACTGCTGAGCTTTGCCCTTTATACAATCATTTTTATGTGGGTATTCAGTGTTAAAACCACCGCCGCCATGTGGCGCGGCCTGCTGTTTCAGTTTTTAGCCAGCAGCGCGCTACTGGCCCTGTGCAAAGGTGTGGCGCTGCTATGAAAAAAGACTTTCGCCATTCGATGACCTGGCTGCACACCTGGGCGGGGCTGGTGTTTTGCTGGATTTTGTACTTTGTGTTTATCACCGGCAGCCTGGGTTATTTCGACAACGAAATCGACCATTGGATGAAGCCGGAGCTGGAACCGGCCAGCAGCCAAAACCTGAAACAAGAGCTGGACCTAGCACTGGCCTATTTGAACCGCGCCGGGCCCGGCGCCGAGCGCTGGTTTATCAGCCCGCCCAACCACCGCTCCAACCCCCAACTGCGGGTAAGCTGGCGCTACCCCCGCAACCAAGATGAGCCCCGCAGCAATGGCCGCGCACTGTTGGACATCGACAGCGGCCAAGCGTTGGAGGCCCGCGACACTGGCGGCGGCCAGGCCCTGTACCGCATGCACTATCGACTGCACTACCTGCCCCGAGACCTCGGCTTTAAACTGGTGGGCATATTTACCTTTGCAATGTTTATTGCACTGATCACCGGAATAATTGCCCACCGTAAATTGTTTAAGGACTTTTTTACCTTTAGGCCCCAAAAGGGCAAAGCAGCCTGGCTCGACCTGCATAATTTAACCAGTATTGCGAGCCTGCCCTTCCAGCTGATGATTACCTACAGCGGTTTAATTTTTGTCATCACCACCTGGATGCCACTGGTGGCGCTCAGCAGTTACGAGTTCGACACCAAGGCCCTGCGCCAAGACCTCAACAAGCTGCGCGGGGGGCTGGAGATAAGCGCGGCCGATAGCCCCGCGCCCCTTGCCTATAGCGACACCATTCTGGCCCAACTAGAGGCCAACTGGGCCAGTGAGCGGCTGCGCTTTATTGAGATTAAACACCCGGGCGATGCCAATGCCCATATAATTTTTAACAGCCATGTGGACAGCCCTGGCCAGTCGCGCCAGCGTTTGGCCTACCGCATGGCCGACGGCAGCGCGCTGGCGCTGGAGAGCTTAGAATCGCCCCCCCAGAAAACCCGGGATGTGTTTATCAATTTGCACGAGGGCCTGTTTGCGAGTATCGGCCTGCGCTGGCTGTATTTTTTATCGGGGCTATTGGGGGCGCTAATGGTGGCCACCGGCGCCGTCTATTACAGCCAAAAGCGCAGCCGGCCGGGACATGCGCCGAGCCGCGCCCAGCGCAGTATTATGGTCGTCAATATCGGCACCTTGGCCGGGCTGCCGCTCGCCATTGGCGGCTATTTTATTGCCAACCGACTGCTGCCGCTGGCGTGGCAGGATCGGGCCGACTGGGAAATGCACTGTCTGTTTGGCAGCTGGCTGTTAAGCTTTGGGCTGGCCGCCCTACTGCCCCCGGCCAGGGCCTGGGTCAGCCTGCTCGGCGCCAATGGCGCGGTGTTTTTGGCGCTGCCCATTATCAGTGCCCTAAGCACCGAGCGCGGCTTAGCCAACAGCTTTGCCAGTGGCGACTGGGTGCGGTTTTATTTTGATCTCAGCTGCATTGGCTACGGCCTGCTAGCTGCGCTTGGTGCCAGCTACCTCTGGCGCAAGCAGCGCGCGGAGCTGTCACCATGTTAAGCCTAGTGCTA
>JAOXRV010000848.1 GCA_025800435.1 Cellvibrionaceae bacterium
AGCTGTGAGAGTTTGATTGGCCCATATCGTATATTGCCAATTTGTGGTGCGATTTGACCGCTTAGCAGCCGCATCAGGGAAGTTTTGCCTGAGCCAGATGGGCCCGTAACACTAATGAAACCGCTTGAGGGAAAGGTTAGGGTAACGCCGGCTAAAACTGCGCTTGTCGCGTTGGGATAGCGGAGCATGACATTGTGCATGGTTAATTCCTCGCTGCGTTCTGGCAGGAGGGCCGCATGCTGATCATCCCGGCGTTCGGGCAGCTGCATCAGCTTATCAAGCTGTGAAACAGTTTTCCGAAGATCTCCAAATTTTGGGAACAGCAATAGCGATTTTTGTAATGGGCCAATGGCGCGCCAGACCAAGATCATAACAGCAACCAATTGCCCAGCGGTCATGGATTGAGCCATAACCTCTAGGGCTCCAACAAAAATGACCACGGTCGCGCAAATCGGCAGGATCGCATAAGCGAGGGTTTCCAGTGCGGAGCTGGCTTGGGACAAACGTAGCCGTCTGCGCGCTAGCTCTTGCGTGGCCGCTGCAGTTTGCGTGGCCCAGATCCAAGCGGTGCCGTTACGCCGGATGATAT
>JAOXRV010000039.1 GCA_025800435.1 Cellvibrionaceae bacterium
AAATATGCAGCGTCTACTGCACAAGTGGGAAACCGCCAAAGACCTGGTGCCAGCGCCAGAAATTATCACCCAGGTCGGTGGCCAGTCGCTTGGCTTGATTCACTTTGGCACCAGCAAAGACGCCACCCTGGAGGCGGTGGATATATTGGCCGCTGAAGGCATTGCCGCCGACAGTTGCCGTATTCGCGCCTTTCCCTTTAATAAAGAGGTGGAAGACTTTATTGCCGAACACGATAGCGTGTTTGTCATTGAGCAAAACCGCGATGCGCAGATGCGCTCACTGCTGGTCAGCGAGTGTGAAATTAACCCCAAAGACTTGATCAAAAGACTGCATCACGATGGCATGCCGATTACCGCATCGATTATTGCCGAGCGCGTGCGCGAAGTGGTCAAGCAAAGCAATGTGACGCCTATTAAGCGGGCCTAAGGGGAATAATTATGAGCTTTTTTAAACCGGCCTTTCGCCACCCCGAGTTGCCCACCAACGACTTGGGCTTTACCAAAAAGAACTACGAGGGTTCTATCTCAACCCTCTGCGCCGGCTGTGGTCACGATTCCATCAGTGCCGCCATTGTGCAATCGATTTTTGAAATGTCGATTCCACCGCATAATATTGCCAAGCTTTCGGGCATTGGCTGCTCCTCTAAAACGCCGACTTATTTCCTGGGCAATTCCCACGGTTTTAACTCGGTTCATGGGCGTATGCCCTCGGTTGCCACCGGCGCCAATATGGCCAACCGCGAGATGATCTATGTGGGCGTCTCCGGCGATGGCGATACCGCCTCGATTGGCATGGGCCAGTTTACCCACGCGGTGCGGCGCAACCTCAATATGATGTATGTGGTGGAAAACAACGGCTGCTACGGTCTGACCAAGGGCCAGGACTCGGCCACCGCCGATGCGGGCTCCACCAGTAAAAAAGGCGAGCCCAACCCATTTGAAGCCATCGACCTGGCCAGCCTGGCGCTGCAGTTGGGGGCCACCTTTGTGGCGCGCAGCTTCTCCGGCGATAAGCGCCAGCTGGTGCCTTTGATTAAGGCGGCCATTTCCCATCGCGGTTTTGCCCTGATCGATGTGATCTCGCCTTGTGTGACCTTTAACAACAACCCGGGCTCCACCAAAAACTATGAGTATGTGCGCGATCACCTGGCTGCCACAGGCACCGTCGATTTTGTGCCCATGCGCGAAGAGATTACCGCCGACTACGGCAGTGGCACCGCCCAGGAAGTGACCTTACACGATGGCTCGGTGGTACATCTGCAAAAAGCCAATGCAGATCTGGATGTCAGTGACCGCCGCAGCGCCCTTAAGTTGATCAAAGACTATCGCGCCGAGGATAAGATTCTGACTGGCTTATTGTATATGGACTCGGACTCTCAAGATTGTCACGAGACCATCGGCAGCAGCAAGAAGGCCCTGCGCAAGCTGACCGAGGCCGAGCTATGCCCCGGTGATAAGGCACTGCAGGCTATTAACGAAAGCCTGCGTTAAGCGCTTAAGTTCCAATAAACCGCCCTTGGGTACCTAAACTTATGGGCGGTTTTTTTGTGCCTGCAAGCAGCACCCTTAGAGTTCTGTTAGACTGCACCGATACCCAGTGAGAAGTAAACTTGAGGACACAGAGCATGAGTGCGGCAAAGACCTTGAACACATTAATTGGCGCTGCAGTATTGGCAGGCGGTATTGCGGCGGCGGGCTATTTTATTGGCCAGACATTGTATAACTCCAGGGTGGCCCTCAATACCGCCGAGGTAAAAGGCCTGGCCGAGCGCCGGGTCAGTGCTGACCAGGCCCACTGGACCATCGGCTATACGGTGGCCGGCAATCGCAGTGCGGATATGGCGGCGCTCTATGCCGAATCCGAGGCGGCCAAACAGGAAATTATGGCCTTGCTGTCAGATGCTGGTTTTACTGAGGCCGAGATTAAACCCGGGGTGGTTAACTATATCAATGAAGAGTTTCGGGATGAGAACCAGCTGCTGGTCGACAGCCGACGCATTTTGGTGGGGGAAATCGAGGTGCAGACCGATAATGTACAAGGGGTAGAGCAGGGCCGCGCCAAGCTCAATACCTTAATCGCCAAGGGCTTGGATATTAATAACCAGGCGCCCAAATATCACTTTACCAAGCTCAATGAGATTAAACCGGCCATGCTCAAAGAGGCCACTACCAATGCCCGCCTGGCCGCCAATGAATTTGCCAGCAATGCCGGGGTCACCGTGGGTGGTATTCGCAGTGCCCGCCAGGGCGGTTTTATTATTCGCGATGTGGGGGCCGAGTATGGCGATAGCCGCAAGATCGAAAAAGACGTGCGGGTGGTGACTACCGTGTCGTTTTACTTAACCGAGTAAGCTCATCGGCCCAGCTGCGCCACAAGCAAAGTTGTATGGCCGGACTCAAAATTCAGTATTCTTTTGCCGTGAGCTTTATAGGGGGCTTACCCTTCCGTTCGAAAACGCTGCATCCATGCAGCTGCCCCCGTTTCATCCGGAAGCCTACGAACTACAGGCCAAGCCCCCTATAAATCTCACTCCAGTCTGCAAACGGCGAGCTGGTGCTC